>CAYNOA010000252.1:0-2529 GCA_964398695.1 uncultured Enterococcus sp.
TGTCATGAAAATCACCATCATTTCATTTTAAATTCTGAATTTCTACGATTTGAAGGTCGCAACTTTTTCAGTAATTGCCATTATACAAGAAAAGGATGAAAATTTCACGAAATTTATTTTTGAGCAGGATTTACAAAAAAACCAAGCCAAATTTATTGATAATATTGCGCTTGTGCTTGCCATCATTCGGCATATTTTTCTTAAATATTGTGCAAGCCAAAAAAACTTGAAGCAAGAATTTTCCCATTCTTGCTTCAAGTTCTGTTTGCTTATTTCATTTCTTCAAACAACCCGCGGCTAATAAAGCCATCCATTAAGAAATAAAATTTTTCTTGTAACATTTCGTGTTGTTGACCTTTAAAAATATTCACCGATTTTAAGCCATTGGCTGTTGTAATCGACATCTTTAAGGTTTTAATCTCTTTGTCAACGGTGATTTTTAATTTAAAGCCTTCTTTACTTTGGGGCGTGGCTTCCAATGGTCGAATAATTTGGAAATTACCCCCGTTTGTTTCTAAAAAGCCGTTGTCACGTAATGTGTAACGCTTTGCATCTGGGGACAAGCGGTATGTTCTGGTTGCCCCTAAAACTGTTGCTGTTTGTTGAAATGCCATTTTTCCACCTCGTTTAGTTTCTTGATTTAATTATAGGTGTTTTCATTTCTTTTGGCTAGCCTATTTTTTTAAGCGCGTAACGACCGCAATCAAAGCGTCAACAAAGGCGGCGACTTCTTCAAGCGTATTACCATAGCCAAAGCTAATGCGAATCGATTCTTTTAAGAGTGGCGCTTTTTGGCCGTGCATCGCTTGTAAAACATGCGATGGCGAAACATCGCCCGCACTACAAGCTGAACCAGTTGAAACGGCAAAACCTTGTAAATCTAAATGAACGAGGAGCAGCTGACTCGCTACTCCTGGAAAGGCGAGATTTAAAATATGCGGTAATTTTTCGTCTACTTGACCATTCACTGAAAAAGCCAGGCCTTCCTTGGTCAATCGTTCTAAAATATAGGCATTAAATTGTTGAAAAATTTCCCAATTTTCTTGTTGTTTTTCTGGCGTGAGACGTCTAATCGCTTGGCTCATGCCGACAATTCCAACCAGATTCTCCGTGCCTGCTCGGCGTTTTTCTTCTTGTTCGCCCCCTAGAAGTAACGCTTGTAATTTGGTCCCTTCTTTTTGGTATAAAAAGCCGACCCCTTTTGGTCCATTAATTTTATGGGCGGAAATACTTAATAAGTCAATGTTTAATGCTTTCGGATGTAAAGGGATTTTGCCATAAACTTGTACGGCATCGGTATGAAAAGTTGCGGGATGATCCTCTAAAATTTCACCAATTTCTTTGATGGGTAGAAGCATCCCTGTTTCATTATTGGCATACATGATTGAAACTAAAATAGTATCTGGTCTTAGCGCTTTTTTGAATGTCGCAAGCGCCAATTGCCCCTGCGCATTGACCGGCAAGTAGGTCACTTCAAACCCTTGCGTTTCTAAATAGCGCATTGCTGCAAGGACGGCTGGGTGTTCAATTTGCGTGGTAATCAAGTGTTTGCCTTCATTTTGACGCGCATAAGCCGTGCCCAAAATAGCATAGTTATCGCCTTCTGTCCCGCCACTTGTAAAAATAAGTTCATTGGGTTTGACCGCTAAATTTGCAGCAATTTGTTGCCGCATAGCTTCTAGCACTTCATGCGCCTTACGCCCATATTGATGGATGCTTGAGGGATTCCCAAAAGTCTCATGCATGGTTTTTGTCATTGTCTCAATTACCGCTTCAGCCATTGGCGTGGTGGCGGCGTGGTCAAAATAGGCCATTGTAATTGCTCCTTTCAAACGCAAATACCGTTGACGCTTTTAGCTCGAAAGGGTCAACGGCATTTTAAGTCAGACTTAATTAAATTCTTTTTCTTCTAAATGAAAAAGGGGACTCATTGGTGTGTTTTCGTGAATGCGTTTCACGGCTTCGCCCATTAAGGCACCACAACTAATGTAGGTTAAATTACTTGGATGGCGGGCTTCATCGGTCAAACAAGAATCCGTGACACAAATATTGACAATGGGGGCTGCTTCTAATCTTTGTTTGGCTGGTGGCGAAAGTAAGGCATGGGACGCACAAGCGTATATTTCAGCGGCACCGGCTTCTTTCAACAATTGCGCGGCATTGGCAAAAGTCGTCCCGGTGTTTAACATATCATCGACCATAATACACTTTTTACCAACCACGTCGCCAATGACGTAACCTTCTTCAAGTGTTTCTTCTTGATCGACAATCGCTAAGGTCGTATTTAAATATTCAGCTAAGCTACGTGAACGTTGGACGCCACTATTTTTAGGTGAAACGACAACATACTCGTCACCTTGCATGCCTTTATCTCGATAATAACGGGCAAAAAGAGGCATGGTAAATAAATTATCGACTGGGATATCAAAAAAGCCTTGAACTTGAACCGTATGTAAATCAAGGGTCAAAATTCGCGTAGCACCGGCTTCGACTAACATGTTGGCGATAAGTTTTGCACTAATGGGTTCG
>CAYNOA010000253.1:0-2517 GCA_964398695.1 uncultured Enterococcus sp.
AGAGGTGCTTAAATAAAGCCATAGTTGATTTATGAAAAAGACACCTGCATTTGAGAGTCTTCCATCAGAGAGGGAAAGCGAGGCTGAGACTTTTCCAGAAGAAAACCAAAGAATGACCACTTTTTCAAACCTTTGTTGAAACAAAGGCGGGTAGCCCGTTAGCGCATGGAAGGAATACATTTTTTGTATTTGAATTTAGGTGGAACCACGATGATACGTCCTAATGTCGATTATTTGACATTAGGACTTTTTTTGTTGCAAAATTGCTTCGGCAAAACAGGAATTTGCAACGGTCGCTTTCACGTAAAACAGGGACTTGCACTCGATTCAAGAAAGAATCAATATTCAAAAAAAGGAGGATTTTTAAATGATTAAAGTGACCTTTCCAGATGGCGCGATTCGCGAATACGAAGCTGGAATCACAACCAAAGAAATTGCGGAAAGCATTTCAAAAGGTTTAGCTAAAAAAGCCCTTGCGGGAAAATTCAACGGGGAATTAATTGATTTAGATAAAAAACTAGAAGAAGATGGGACGATTGAAATTGTCACGCCTGACCACGAAGCAGCTTTAGGTTTGCTACGCCACTCAGCAGCCCACTTAATGGCACATGCGATGCGTCATTTATACCCAAAAATTCATTTTGGTGTTGGTCCGGCAATTGATTCTGGTTTTTATTATGATACAGATAATGGTGAAAATCCGGTAACCGCCGAAGATTTAGCAGCCATTGAAGCTGAAATGATGAAAATTGTGAAAGAAAACCATCCTATTACCCGACGCATTTTATCAAAAGAAGAGGCACTGGAATTATTCGCCGGCGACCCTTACAAAGAAGAATTAATCAATGATTTACCAGCCGATGAAGTGATTACTGCTTACGAACAAGGCGACTTTGTTGATTTATGTCGTGGCCCACACGTTCCTTCAACTGGGCGTATTCAAATTTTCCAATTACTTTCTGTTGCAGGCGCGTATTGGCGTGGGAATTCTGACAACCATATGATGCAACGCGTTTACGGAACGGCCTTTTTTGACAAGCAAGATTTGAAAGATTTCATCAAAGCACGCGAAGAAGCCAAAGAACGTGACCACCGTAAATTAGGAAAAGAATTAGATTTATTTATGCTGTCGCCAGAAGTCGGCGCGGGATTACCCTTTTGGTTACCAAAAGGTGCGACAATTCGTCGGACCATTGAACGCTACATTACGGATAAAGAAATTAATCTTGGTTATCAACATGTCTACACGCCAATTATGGCCAATGTTGAGTTTTACAAAACTTCCGGTCACTGGGCACATTACCATGAAGACATGTTCCCGCCAATGGATATGGGAGACGGCGAGATGCTCGTTTTACGCCCAATGAACTGCCCACATCACATGATGATTTATAAAAATGATATTCACTCTTATCGTGAATTACCAATCCGAATTGCCGAATTGGGCCAGATGCATCGCTACGAAAAATCAGGGGCTTTATCTGGTTTGCAACGTGTGCGCGAAATGACTCTAAACGACGGGCATACCTTTGTCCGGCCGGATCAAATTAAGACGAATTCAAACGTACCTTAGATTTAATGACGTCCGTTTATGCAGATTTCAATATTACAGACTATCGTTTACGTCTAAGTTATCGTGATCCAAATAATACGGAAAAATACTTTGACGATGACGCCATGTGGAACCATGCGCAAAAAGTTCTGAAAGAAGCAATGGATGAAATTGGTTTGGAGTACTTCGAAGCAGAAGGCGAAGCAGCGTTTTATGGACCAAAACTTGACGTGCAAGTAAAAACAGCCTTAGGCAATGAAGAAACGCTATCTACGATCCAACTTGATTTCTTATTACCAGAACGTTTTGACTTAACTTATGTTGGTGAAGATGGGGAGAATACCCATCGCCCAGTCGTCATTCACCGCGGAATTGTGTCGACCATGGAACGTTTTGTTGCTTATTTGACGGAAGTTTACAAAGGTGCATTTCCAACTTGGTTAGCACCCGTTCAAGCAACCATTATTCCTGTATCAGTGGATGCGCATTATGACTATGCTTCAATTGTAAAAGAACGCTTGCAAGCAAAAGGGATTCGAGTAGAACTAGATGATCGCAATGAAAAAATGGGTTATAAGATTCGTGCTTCTCAAATGCAAAAAATTCCTTACCAAATTGTCGTGGGAGATAAAGAAGTCGAAGAAGCAACTGTTAATATTCGTCGCTATGGTTCAAAAGAAACTAGCGTTGAATCACTAGATATGTTTATCGATGTAATGGTCGCAGATATTGCTAATTATAGTCGTTAAAAGAATTAGACCCTTGAAACTTAAGTTTTAAGGGTCTATTTTTTTTCGACCTTTCACGCCACGCCCTTAAAACACAACTATTTAGACATGAATCAAAAATCTTAAAAGGTTTTTTGATTTTATTAGGAATTTATAAGGCTTTCGGTAAAAAAACCGAATGGCTTGAGTTTTCTGAAAAAATATGCTATATTTCTTATTGTAATGATACTAGCGGTG
>CAYNOA010000254.1:0-466 GCA_964398695.1 uncultured Enterococcus sp.
AATCAAACAGAAAAAACTGCTACTTTAACCGCCGATGGGCAACACCCGCTATTAACGATTACGCAACCAGAACAGGCTACGCGTGGGCAGCAGCCATCGGTGGGGCTTTACCACTTTGCTTTACTTTTACCCACGCGTTCTGATTTAGCGAATCTGGTACGTTATTTTGCTCAAATGGGGCTACCCTTTGCTTCAGGAGATCATCTGGTTAGTGAAGCGATTTATTTCAACGATCCTGACGGCAACGGTATTGAAATTTATGCCGATCGCGATCCACAAACTTGGACTTGGCAAAGCAATCAAGTTGAAATGGCGACACTAGCGGTTAACTTTGAAGACTTATTAAAAAACACTCCGACTAAACCGTGGCAAGCGCTCCCCAAAGAAACCGTGATGGGCCATGTGCATTTACAAGTCGCTGATTTGGCTAAAAGCGAAAACTTTTATGTCAATGGGCTGGGATTTC
>CAYNOA010000254.1:476-2515 GCA_964398695.1 uncultured Enterococcus sp.
GCTTTCAAGTCGTTAGTCGCTATGGTCGACAAGCGCTCTTTCTCTCGGATAATGGCTATCACCACCATCTGGCTTTTAATACTTGGGCGGGGGCCCCTGCGACAAAGCCACTCGAAAATCAAGTTGGCCTAATTGGCTTTACTTTAATTTATGCAAATGAAGGCAAAAGACAAGCGGCAATTGCCGGACTTGAGAAAATCGGTGTTAGGGTTTTGAAAGAAAAAGAAGACTTTGTGGCGCTTGATCCGTCGGGGAATCGTATCTTGTTAAAGTTATTTTCGTCATGGTAACTACAAGCGCACGTAAGTAAAGGACTGTGACGTTCTTTGGTCACAGTCCTTTGCTTACGTGCTTATTTTATATTATTTCTACTTCATGATATTTTTCAATTAATTCATCTGTAATTTCACCATTTCGAATATTTGAAACTTTATCCCAAGGGCTTCCTTTTCTGTGAGTAATTTCAACAAGTTCTGAAGCGGTTTTAGCACCAAATTTCTCAAATATTTCCTTAACTGTTGTTAAAATTTCCAAATTGTCATCTGATTGAAGTATTTTTGCTAAGGTGATTGGTACGGTAATCTCGTCAAGAACGATTTTTTTATCTTGAGTAGCATCTATTTGGGATCGGCCATATCCTTTATAATATTGATAAACATCTTCTACTACGGGACCATACTGAAAAGCAATTATTTTATCTTGAAAAAGCTGTTTTTTTGTGCGAATTAAATAGTCTGCATAGACAAGATAAATCATTTTTTGAAGTTTTAAGTTTGACATCGGACTAATTGAAAGAAGGAGCTTAGCGATATCCAGAGCCGTCACTGTTTTATCTGCTAAAATTACGGCTAAGAACTCATCTAGGTCATCAAACACCAAATAATCTTCAAAAAAGCTATCCTTAATAACAACACTAGACCAATCTTTTGAGTCTGTGCTCAATTTATGAATGACATAATCTGGTTTTCCCAGCACTTGTTTTGTTTTCTCGCTGACTTCTTCAAGGATACTATAATCAATTTGTTCATCTGCATAGTGCCAAGCAATTCTTTTGCCTAGTTTATAAGAACTCGCAATTGCAATAATATGTTGAATCATGCGACTCCCTCCTTTTCTAATCATTTTCTTTGTAAATATTTTCTTTATAGATTTCTGTCCAATTAATATATTTCCTTTTTTCTTTATGTGCCCTATGAGATTCTTCATTTGATTTTTCATCTGACTTCATCCAAATCTGAAGCTCCCATGGAAAAAATTGATTATTATTACTTTTTAAATATAGATGAATCGCATTGTAATCTTTATCACGTCGCACATAAGCTCTAAAAATTTTTACCTCTAGTAAACTAGTTTGTTCGATTTCTTCTAATAACTGATCATAATCAACATCTTTGGCTAACAAGATACGAAAACCAAGTAGATCATTTAGTGTCTTTTGAATGGGTATGTTGGAGTCTTCCTTACTAAAACGGTAATGATATAATTTATTTAAGGTAGACTCTCTATTTTTACCCCTAAATCGAGTTTCTATTAAGGGGTGATCTGTTTGAAATACATATAAAATTTGAGCAGTAACTAATTCTTCAATATAGGCATCCAGCAAAGAAATAAACACATCATCATAGCTGTTACCATCCATCACTTTATAAACGGTCACTCTTTTCAAATTAATTGGTTTATGCGTTAAGTAAAATTTCGTTGAAAATTCTTGATGCTTTTCACCAATATAATTAATGAGTCGAATGATTTCTTCGAACAATTTAATGACCTCCACCTTGAATTGAATTAAATCATACAATCTTTCACCTTAAAAGTCAAAAATAGAGCGAATATTAATCTAAAAGTTGTTTAATCTTATCTTATTCTTTTATAGTTTTACTAAATAAGTTTTGAGTAAAGCATTTCTGACTTACTTTAGAAATAAAGTTTACTCTTTAACTTCGGCGCATTTTATAATGAACTTAGCCACCCATTGGCAATAAAAAAAGCCACTTCAACTTTTAAAGGGCTCTTCGTCAAGTAGTGTTGATATCCAAATT
>CAYNOA010000255.1:0-2511 GCA_964398695.1 uncultured Enterococcus sp.
ATGACTATTCATTATACGAAGGAATGAAACAAATCGCTAAAACAGGGAAAGTTTTAGCCATTCACGCAGAAAATCCAGCGATTACCGACCGTTTAGGCGAAATCGCTTATAAAAATGGTGAAACAACGCTGGCAGCTTATGTAAATACGCGCCCAGTCTTCACTGAGGTAGAATCTATCCGTCGCGTGATTTACTTAGCGAAAGTTACTGGTTGTCGGATTCATATTTGTCATATTGCTTGTCATGAAGGCGTAGAAGAAGTCATCAAAGCGCGTGAAGAAGGCGTCGACGTAACTTGTGAAACTTGTACGCACTACCTATACTTTACAACGGATGAATTAGATGCCATTGGACCAGTTGTGAAATGTTCACCGCCAATTCGCGATGCACAGCAACAAGCAGGTCTTTGGGAGCATACACTCCATGGTGGTTTAGACTTTATCACTTCTGACCACTCACCATGTACACCAGACTTAAAAGACAAAGCCAATGCCTTTGAAGCTTGGGGTGGAATTTCTGGCGTACAAAATAACGTGGATATCTTATTTGATGAAGGCGTACAAAAACGTGGCTTATCATTGAAAAAATTTGCTGATTTAATTGCAACAAATCCAGCAGATCGCTTTAACTTAAGCCAAAAAGGCCGTATTACGGTTGGAAAAGACGCAGACTTTGTGTTAATTAAACCAAACTCATCTTATACTTTGAAGGCAGAAGATTTAGAGTATCGCAACCAAATTAGTCCATACATTGGCCGTGAAATTGGAGCGCAAGTGGCGCAAACCATCTTACGTGGAAAATCAATCTACAGTTTAGCAGATGGCGTAACAAGTGAATTCCCAGGAGAATTTATCAAGAAATAAGATAAAAAAAGATTGTTGGTAAAGGCTTCCTTTATCAACAATCTTTTTCGTTTTTTTGTTTAAAATGGATAAAGAAACATTGAATATGATAGGTTATGATAAGGTTAACAAATAAAACTAGGATGTGTGAAAATGACAGAAAATAAAGGAATTCCATATTGGAAACAAATCGTCTTTGTCTTGACAGCCGGTTGGATCGTCATCTGGATTTACCGGACCGTTTTAACTCCAATTTATCCAATTATTAGTGAATATTTTGGTGGTGCCAGTGATTCACAATTAGGCAGTATTTCCAGTTTTTACTTTTTAGGCTATGTAATTATGCAAATACCATCGGGGCTACTCGTTGACCGTTTCGGTAAGAAAACGATTTTGATTCCAGGATTTATCCTCTTTGGACTAGGAACCTCAATTGTGGCAATGGCAAGTACACTAACAGTCTTATATGTAGGGAGTATTATGGCAGGCCTTGGTTGTGGGACCTTCTACGGTGTGGCGTATTCGCTCACGGCAGAATATGTTCCACGCGACAAGCGAAGTCTAGCGACGGCGATTGTCAACAGTGGAACAGCAGTCGGAAGTGGTTTAGGGTTAGTTTCTTCAAGTTACTTTGTTGGAAAAGGCATCTTACCATGGCACACATTAATTTGGATAACAGTTGGCTTGATTGCCATTATGACGGTGGTATTCTTTAAAGTGATTCGCAAAGAAAACTTAAAACCAGTCGCGCATGAAACGACAAAAGCCGTGAGCGCTCAACCAGAAGAAAAAGGGTCAACCTTAAAAGCCTTGTTCAGACCGCATATGGTTGCCGCTTATGTTTTATATTTCTCAACCTTGTATACGTATTATTTAATTGATACTTGGTTACCAAACTTCTTGGAAACAGAACGTGGCATTGAAGGAACTGCAATTGGTTTAGTTTCTTCACTGGTATTCTTTACCGCCATTCCTGGCGCACTTATTTTTAGCCGAATCGCAGACATGATTCCAAATAAGAAAGTGTCGATTATTATCGGTTTAGAAATTATGGCAGCAGCCATGTTGTTATTTATGATTGAAACGACCAATCAAACACTTTTAATTGTTGGGATTATGGCGTATGGTTTCTTTGGGAAGTTAGCGGTTGAACCAATTATTATTTCTTGGTTGAGTCAATTTGCCCCAAGGAAAAGTGTCGCAACTACTTATGGCGTCTTTAATTTCTTCGGGATGACGGCGTCCGTGATTGTACCATCGTTGACAGGTAAAATTTCTGATATAACTGGATCGAAAATTTATGCTTTCTATTTAGCGATTGGGATTATTTTAATTGGTACCTTGGTCTTCTTCTTAGTGAATAAACTAGCCAAAGCACCCGAAGAAGAACTTATTTAAGCAAAAACAAAACGAACGGATCACTCTAAATTAGCTTAGCCTTTTTTAGGGGGATTCGTTGGTTTTTTTTGTTTGGGGGAATGACCGTATTTTTTCTGAGAAAACGCGAACGGCAGTAAGCGAGTAATCGCAAGGCATCTATAAAGTATTCAATCTTTTCTCTATACTTGAACCAATTTCATAATTATTTAGGTCTTCAAACCATTGATACACCAACTCTTTCAAAAGACACAAAAAAGGAACCTCCCCATATGGTACAATTAGGTTGTCT
>CAYNOA010000256.1:0-2511 GCA_964398695.1 uncultured Enterococcus sp.
GGATAAACTAGGAGACATAGCCATTTTGCAACAGAAAGGACTGTTTTTATGATAATTTTTTCACAAACTATTTTATCTGAACCCGTTTTGATTGAAGCAACCATCTATAAAAAAGCCCCTTGCCAAAAAGCACCGATTCTTTACTTGCACGGAGGTGGCCTCATTTTTGGTCAAAGGGCAGATTTGCCTTTGCCTTACCTCGAAAAGTTAACCGAGGCGGGCCATCCCGTGATTGCACTTGATTACTTGCTAGCACCTGAAGCGAAATTAAAACAAATACTTGCCGTCTTAAAAACAACGGTGCAAGTGGTTAGCGAGCAATTACCGACTTGGGGCTTTCAACCTGATTATTATTTAATGGGGCGTTCAGCGGGGAGTTTTTTAGCTTATTTATTAATTAAAGAAGGCTTTTTGCCAAAAGGCTTGATTAGTTTTTATGGTTATTACACGTTGGCCGCACCTGAGTTTCGCCAACCCAACCCGAATTATTTAAAATTTCCACGCGTCGCACCGATGACCTTGTTGACTTATCTGGAACAAACACCGATTACGCAGGGAGACATGAATAGGCGCTATCCGCTTTATTTATCGGCCCGCCAACTAGGCAATTGGCTCCCACAAATTTTAAATTCTTTACAAGAAATTCCGGATTTTTCCGTTAGTGAAGAACAACTCCAAAAATTCCCACCAACTTTACTAATCCATGCGCGAAACGATGGGGATGTCCCCTATGCTTTTTCTAAAAAAGCGAGCCAGCTCATTTTACAAAGTACGCTTTTGACCATTGAAAGTTCTGAACACGATTTTGATCGCCAAGTGACAAAAGAAAACCTTCAATATTATCAAGACGTGATTGATTGGCTAGACGCCCTCGAATAAGAAAAAACTAAAAGACGATCGATGACTTGGCTAAGCAAGCGCAAGCAGTCGTCCTTTAGTCTGATTGAAATCATTTTATTATGGTGCCTTGGTCTTTCTTCTTATTAAGTAGGAAGGGAAATAGTTAAGACTGACGGTTGCAATTTTATGGATGAGACCTTTATTAAAACCAAGCCATTGACTTTAAGATACCAAGCTAAGACGTCGTTTCTACGTTTATATTAAAAAACTCGGCCCTCCTTAGTTTAGGGATGGGCCGAGTTTTTAATGCTTATTTAAATGTATCACAGGTCCACAAGTGCCACGGATAAGCTTTTGGTGGTCGCGAAAAAACTTTCACTGGTTCTTTTTTTATCGGGTGTTTTAGTTGCAACGAGCACGCCCAAAGCGCGATTTGTTGACCGACTTGATTTACTTTGGCACCGTATTTTTGGTCACCAAAAAGTGGATGACCTATCGCTGAAAGTTGCACACGGATTTGGTGCGGACGTCCTGTTTCAAGTGTTACTTCAAGCAAACTTAAGCCAGCTTGACTAGCTAAGACACGGTAATTTAAGATGGCTTTTTTCCCTTCAGGATGGGTACTTGCTACGACCGACACTTGATTTTTACGACTATTTTTCAAAAGATAATGGGTTAGTTTTTGCCCTTTTTGCTTAGGAAGTCCATGAACGACCGCCCAGTATTTACGTTCAATCACTTGGCGACGCATCATGTCAGATAAACGTGACGCGGCCTTTGACGTTTTAGCAAAGACCATGGCACCACCCACAGGACGATCCAAACGATGAACCAAACCTAAATAAACATTGCCTGGTTTTTGATCACGCTTTTTGATTTCGGCTTTTAATAAATTGAATAAATCTAAATCCCGGCTACTATCTTCTTGTACCGGAATGTTGACTGGTTTTTCGACCAATAAAAGATGATTATCTTCATATAATATTGGCACTTTCATATAATCCTTCTCCCTTAAGTATAATGTTTCCATCATAGCATAAGTTGATTGATTTTAATGCCCCTTCATTTTTTCTTTTAAACTTTAATATAGCTATAGCCTTGATTTTGTAATTCTACTAAGGCGTAAACACCTGCGGGCACAACCGTGATTTTTGGCGCAAGGGCGGCTTCAGCTAAATGATTCCCTCTTAGTGCATTGCGACAAGCCCATAACTTTACGGAGCTAGCTGCGATAAAGTCGGCTTGCTCAGGTGCAAAATAACCTTTAATCGCCGGACCATTGACGAGTAAAATCACTTCAATCGTTGCATCAATGGCTAATAAGTTTTTGATATTACCTTGTGCCATCGCCCACTTTTCAAGCTCACTCAAATGAAAAACGACTTTCATCAGTGCCCCCTCATTTCTTAATAATCATATTAATGGCTTGTTCCAGTTTTTTCGTTTGTTCGGCTGGATCTTTTTCTGGATCGATAAAACAGTTTTTAAGATTTTCGGCCATAATCATGCCCATCACCCGATCAATACTGGAACGCACCGCTGAAAGTTGGGTAATCACATCCATACATTCTTGCTCTTCTTCAATCATTTTTTGGATGCCACGCAACTGTCCTTCTGCTCGACGTAAGCGATGAATGACTTTTTTATTTTCTAATTCCATTTTCCCACCTA
>CAYNOA010000257.1:0-2499 GCA_964398695.1 uncultured Enterococcus sp.
CATTAATTTTACCAGCAACAAAATTCATCTTGTTCAAGCACTGGATAAGTTTGGGAATGTAAAAAGCACAAAAGGCAATAAATCAACTGATTTAACGTTACCCGTCAAGCTTAAATCTATTTTGCTGAATTGGAAAGAAGCTCAAAAAAAAGAACTCACTCAATTTAATATTAAGCAAAACAGGGATCAATTTTTATTTACCTTCATTGATCGAAAAGGAAATATTAATCAACGTGTGCACACTGACTTTCTTAACTATCGTATGAAATCGATTAAACGACGTCATCCGAACTTAGCTCACTGCACACCGCACAAGTTACGCCATACAACCGCAACACTTGCAAAATTGCATGGCATGTCTTTAGAAAGTATTTCCGAAGCCCTAACACATTCAGAAGTCGGAACAACGAAAACGTATATTAATGCAAATAACGTGATTAAACTCACACCCGCTGATTTCACTTATAATCAACTTTTAAAATTAAGTAGTGGGGAATAGGTGGGGATTTTGGTGGGGATTCTTCTAAATATGCAAAAAAAGACACCTTCCAACTGAATGGAAAGTGCCTTGAAACGTTGATATGATAACGATATTAACGTTTTGAGAATTGTGAAGCTTTACGAGCTTTCTTAAGACCTGGTTTCTTACGTTCAACCATACGAGCGTCACGTGTTAATAGACCAGCTTGTTTTAAAGCGCTGCGGAAGTCAGGATCAACAGTTAACAATGCGCGAGCGATACCATGACGGATAGCACCTGATTGTCCTGCATAACCACCACCGTTAACGTTAACCATAACGTCATATGCGCCTCTTGTTTCAGTTACGCCAAATGGTTGGTTGATAACTTCACGTAGGTCAGCATGTGGGATATAGACTTCAATGTCTTTTTTATTGATAGTAATTTTTCCAGTTCCTGGTACTAAACGTACGCGAGCAACTGCATTTTTACGACGGCCTGTGCCGATATATTGTGCTTGTGCCAATGAAATTCCCTCCTATTAAATTAAGTTTGTGATGTCTAATACTTCTGGTTGTTGTGCTGCATGTGGATGAGTTCCTTCAGCATAAACATGTAATTTCATGCCTTGCGCACGACCTAAAGTATTTTTAGGTAACATCCCTTTAACAGAAGTTTCGATTAAACGACGAGCGTTTTTGTCACGTAACTCACCAGCTGAAACAGATTTTAATCCACCTGTGTAGCCTGAGTGACGGTGATACATTTTATCAGTTGCTTTATTACCTGTTAATTTAACTTTTTCTGCATTAATTACGATTACAAAGTCACCTGTATCCACATGAGGAGTGAATGTTGGTTTATTTTTTCCACGTAGGATTGATGCCACGACTGCTGAAAGACGACCCATAGGAACATCTGTTGCGTCGACTACATACCATTTACGTTCTACTTCGCCAGCTTTGGCCATATATGTTGTACGCACTATTTTTTCCTCCAATTCAATTTCGAATGTTTGACAATCATTTGAGTTTCCGGGGCTCTCATGGGGCAAACAATACCATTTAATATAATACCTAGATTTTCTAAGCCTGTCAATCTTTTCTACTCAAAAAAAGTAAAAAAAGAGCACAATCATTAAAATTGTCCTCTTTTTGTCAAATTTTAGTCACTTTTTTCGGTTTTTATGCGACGCTCGTTAAAATTGCAGCGAGCCCAATTTATAATCAATTTCGCTCATGTCAATATTGGGGGCTAAGCCTAATTTGGCTTGAATCATCCAAATTTTCTTCTCAATATCGGTATGGAAGCCGGTAAATATATCTTGGCTACTGTCATCGCCTTCTTCGCCAGCAACTTCAATGCCTTTATGGTAAAGCGCTGCTAAATAACGATAGCCGTCAACTAAGGTCGCCATGCGTTCTGGAATGGTTCGTTCATAAGTTCCAATTTCATCTTTAATCCCGGTATGATCAATAAATTCTTGCAAGGTTGAGTAAGGAGCGCCGTCTAGCGTAATTAAACGCTCAGAAACAACATCTAATTGGGCATTGATTTCTTCCATCCATTCATCCATCAAGGGATGTAAGGTTAAAAATTCTGGTCCGCGCATATACCAATGGGTTTGGTGGATGACAACTGAAAATTGACTTAAATCGGCTACGAGTTGATTCAAAACTTCTTTTGTTTTCACATATTTCATTTTTTTATTCCCTCGCTTTCTTTTGACTACCTTTAGCATAATACGATTTAGCTAAAATGTACAACAAAAGAACTTTTTTTAAAAAAATTTTCAAACTTGATTCATTGACTCTCTTTTTTGCAACTCTTTCCTGACAGAGTCGCAAGAAAGCCCTACTCTTTGTCAAAGGCACCGATTCTAAACCAGCTTAATTAGGCTCATATATTTTAATTTTTTAAAGCGTAGTGGTATTTTTTTTGCGTATCTTATTAAAAAGATGAAGGAGAAGATTTTATGTTGCGCTTTTATTTTGGTTGTTGTTTAGGTTCATTCTTAACCGTAGTTGCCAGTCGCTTAC
>CAYNOA010000258.1:0-2477 GCA_964398695.1 uncultured Enterococcus sp.
AAGATTTGTATTTGGTTCAATACTAGGTGCAATGGCTGCATTTGACTTTGGTGGACCGGTCAATAAAGTGGCTTCGTTATTTGCAGATGGTCTACTATTAGAGGGGATTTACGAGCCTGAGGCAGTGAAAATTCTGGCTTCAATGGTTCCCCCATTTGGAGTAACAATTTCATGGGTTCTATCAAAAGTATTAAATAAAAAGAAATACACGAAAAAAGAAGAAGATAATATTAAAATCGCATTTCCAATGGGAATTGTCATGATTACAGAAGGAGTTATTCCTATCGCAGCGGTCGATCCTATTCGCGTTATTTTCTCTTGTACAGTAGGTGCCGCAATTGGAGGTGGTCTAAGCATGATGTGGGGTGTTGGTTCACCAGTTCCATCGGGAGGCTTGTTTATTGTCCCAGCGATGAATCAACCATTGCTCTTTATGGCAGCGCTTTTAATCGGGTCAGTAATTACTGGAGTTCTACTTTTTGTCTTGAAAAAAGAACCACAAGAAGATCAATTAAGTGAAGAGATTGAAGAAGAAGTAGACTTATCATCACTGGATTTCTTATAAGGAGGTCTTATCAAGATGTATGTATCAATGAAAGAAATGTTACAAAAAGCAAATCAAGAAAGGTATGCGGTTTTAGCGATTAATTGCTTCAATTTAGAAACGGCACAAGCTGTTATTCAAGCAGCCGAAGAGATGAAAGCCCCCATTATCGTGAATCTTTTACAAGAACACTTGAAAATGCACTTGGGGTATGAATACTTAGTCAAACCGATTCAAAGAATGGCTGAAAATTGTTCAGTGGAAGTTGCTATTAATTTAGATCATGGTCAAGATGTTGCTTTTGTGAAGCAGTGTTTAAACGAGGGCTTCTCAAGTGTTATGATGGATGCCTCAATGTATTCACTCGAGGAAAACATTCGAATCACTAAAGGAATTGTGGAGTTTGCTCAAACGTATAACGCAAGTGTTGAAGCAGAAGTCGGCTCGTTAGGTTCCGCTGAAGGGGAAAAATGGACAGACCAAGCGATGCACACAGACGTGAATGAAGCAATTCAATTTATTAAAGAAACTGGTATTGATTGTTTAGCAATTTCTTACGGCTCAACACATGGGATTTATCCAGAAGGTTATATTCCCGAATTTAAATTCGATATTCTAGAACGGATTAAAGAAGCAACCAACCTTCCGTTAGTTCTTCATGGCGGATCTGGTGCAGGTGAAGAAAATATTCGCAAATCAATTGAGTTAGGAATTAATAAAATAAATGTTGGCTCAGATTTCATGAAGGGACAGTTAGAATACATTCAAGATGAAGTCAGAAAAAATGATTCTTTAGACTATCCTCGTTTAATACATGGCACAATTGAAGCTGGGAAAGAAGTAATAAAAGCGTATATCGAAATTTCAGGATCGAAAAACAAATCAAAATAAATTATAGACTAAGGGGATAATAAAATGCTATTAAATATGACGGAATTATTAACAGTTGCAAAAGAAAATAAGTTTGCGGTAGGTGCGTTTAACGTTGCAGATAGTAACTTCTTACGAGTGGTCGTTGAAGCAGCAGAAGAAAACAATTCTCCAGCAATTATTGCTGTGCATCCTACAGAATTGGATTTTACCAAAGATGAGTTTTTCCAATATGTATTGAGTAGAGTCAAAAATTCACATGTACCATTTGTTGTTCATATGGATCATGGTGATAGTCTTGAAAGTATTATGCGCGCCGTTCATTGTGGTTTTAGTTCGGTAATGATTGATGGCTCACTACTAGAATTTGAAGAAAATATTGCACTCACTAAAGAAGTTGTCGATATTTGTAGCAAAATTGGTGTGTCTGTTGAAGGAGAGTTGGGTACCATTGGAAGCACCGGCACTTCTGTTGAAGGAGGCGTTTCTGAAGTTATTTACACTAATCCACAAGATGCGAAGAGATTTGTTGAAGAAACAGGAATTGATACTTTGGCAGTGGCTATTGGAACTGCTCATGGGATTTATCCAAAAGGGATTACGCCGAAACTTCGAATGGATATTCTAAAAGAAATCAAAAAAGAAGTTGATATTCCATTAGTCTTACATGGCGGTTCTGCAAACCCTGACACAGAAATTTCCGAAGCGGTTTCAATTGGTATCCAAAAAGTAAATATTTCATCAGATTATAAATTTGCCTTTTATAAAAAATGTCGAGAAATCTTATCGACGACCGAGTTATGGGACCCGAATGTAATTTATCCTGATTGTATTGAAGAAGCTAAAAAAGTAGTAAAACAAAAAATGACATTATTTAATTCGATCGGTAAAGCCGAATTATACTCTAAGCAAGGTCAAAAAGCTTGGAGATTTGATAAAAACTAAACGATAAAAATAAAAAAAGCAGTTAAAATCAATTATTTCTAAATTGATTTTAACTGCTTTTTGATTTTCTACTAAATAATCTAGTGTCTAAGTAGCAGATGAGAACGCTATCGAGAAA
>CAYNOA010000259.1:0-2440 GCA_964398695.1 uncultured Enterococcus sp.
ACAACTAATTTTTTTATTCACAATTAAATATTTACATTTTAATCAAATTCTCTTAATATCGTTCGTGTTTAGTTGATTAACACGCGCGATTATTCGGTTTTTACTTGATTTTTATAAAAAATATCTATTTTGCTTTTATTTAGTTTTTTTACATACAAAAATAGTCACTAAGAATTTTCAAGTTCTTAGCGACTATTTTTATTTTATTCTTTTTACCAAATTTTTGTTTCTTCAATTTCTTGTAAAGTTTTCTCAATCTGGTCTGTTGTAATCGTAATATGCCCCATTTTTCGGCCGATTTTACTTTCTGCTTTCCCATAATAATGGAATTTCCAAGCCGGCTTGTCGGCAATTAAAGCATAGGTTTGTTCTAACTCTTCCCCTAAAATATTCACCATTACCGCGTCTGATAGCAAATGGGCATCGACTAATGGCCAACCACAGATACCACGAATATGCGCATCAAATTGACTTAAATTACAGGCTTCAATCGAATAATGCCCAGAATTATGGGGTCTAGGTGCTAATTCGTTGACATAAATACTCCCTGAATCCGTTAAAAACAGCTCAATCGCTAAAACGCCATGAAGATTTAAAGCTTTCGCAATCACTTTAGCAATTCGGTCAATTTCCCTAGCGACTTCTTGCGAAATATTCGCTGGAGCGATTGTTTTTTGCAAAATATTATTCTTATGAATGTTCTCAACAATTGGAAAAGTCGAAAATTCCCATCCATTTCCCGCTACAATAATCGACAATTCTTTTGTAAAAGGAATCCACGCTTCAAGCTCACAAGTTCCTTCTCGCAACAAGTTCATTGCCGGTGCTAAATCAGACATTGTTTTCAAAACATATTGTCCTTTTCCATCATAACCACCACGTGTTGTTTTTAGTACACAAGGATACCCTATGCTTTCAATCGCATCTTGAATATCGGTTGGACTAATAATGGTTGCATAAGGAGCAATGACAATATTATTATTTTCCAGAAATGATTTTTCTAACAATCGATCTTGCGTAATCGCGAGTAAATCTGTACCTTGAGGAACTGGAACAAGATTGGCAATGGCATTTAAGGCTTCTACGTTGACGTTTTCAAATTCGTAGGTAATCACGTCACAGCGTCGCGCCATCTCTTCTAACGCCAAAACATCATTATAATCAGCTAAAATATGCCAATCAGAGATTTGACTTGTTGGACAATCTTCTGCTGGATCTAAAACACCCACTCGAAAACCCATTTCTTTTGCACTAATGGTCATCATTTTGCCTAATTGACCGCCACCGATAATTCCAATTGTCGCTCCAGGCATTAATGGTTTATTCAAATTGATCACTACTTTCTAAAACAATTTCCGCCATTTTTTGACGTTTTTCTGTTAATTTATCTGCAAGATTTAAATCATACATTGAAAGCATTTGCGCTGCTAAAATGCCGGCATTGCTTGCTCCAGCTTTCCCAATCGCTGTCGTTGCTACAGGGACTCCTGCCGGCATTTGGACAATTGATAACAATGAATCTAACCCGCTTAAAGCTCTTGATTGGACCGGAACGCCAATCACAGGCAACGTGGTTTTGGCCGCAACCATCCCTGGTAAATGCGCTGCACCGCCAGCGCCGGCAATAATCACTTTAATTCCTCGTTCACGCGCCGCATTGGCAAAAGTAAACATCAAGTCCGGCGTGCGATGAGCAGAAACAACTTTTTTTTCATAAGGAATCCCCAACTCTTCTAATTGAATACAAGCTTCTTTCATTGTTTCCCAATCAGAAATACTACCCATAATTACAGCAACTAATGGTTTCATGATAATCTCCTTTTCGTTCAATAAATATATATTAGCAACTTAAACCGAGTGAGTCAAAACAAAATTCGAATAATTATTTTATAATCGGCGGCAATGTTCGCTTCTTATCTTTAAAGAAAAAAACGATTTTCCAAATTTTGTTTAGGAAAATCGCTTATTTACTACAATCTTTCATTCATCTTTGCCACTATTAGGCGATTTAAGCGTCGGCTGCTAAAAAAGTTACTTCACCGTCTTTTAGTGAAGCAATCCGTGCAAGCGAAACGACTTCAAGACCCATTTCTTCCAAAAGTTGACGACCATCTTGGAAAGATTTTTCAATTAAGATCCCAATGCCTTCAACTTTAGCTCCGGCTTGTTGGCAAAGCTCAATTAAGCCTTTAGCTGCTTGCCCGTTGGCTAAAAAGTCATCGATAATTAACACTCGGTCAGATTCATTTAAAAATTTCCGTGAAATCGAAATGGTACTTGTCACTTGTTTGGTAAAAGAATAGACAGAAGCTGTTAGTAACTCTTCATTCATGGTTAAACTCTTCGTTTTACGAGCAAAAATCATCGGAACACCTAATTGGCGTGCACAAAAGATTGCCGGCGCAATTCCTGATGACTCAATCGTCACTACTTTTGTAAT
>CAYNOA010000260.1:0-2436 GCA_964398695.1 uncultured Enterococcus sp.
CTTGAGTTTTCTGAAAAAATATGCTATATTTCTTATTGTAATGATACTAGCGGTGAGTGAGGGTTGTTTTTCCCTCACTCTTTTTATGGCATGAAACAAGAAATTCGTTACGAGAATTAAAGGAGGGATCACAATTTGAGTACGGTTGTGGAAACTGTTACAGCATTGGTAACACCTATTTTAGAGGCGGAAAATTTTGAATTAGTCGAAGTAGAATTTGTAAAAGAAGGAAAAAATTGGTTTTTACGTGTGTTCATTGATAAAGAAGAAGGCATTGACATTGAAGAATGTGCATTTGTAAGTGAACGTTTAAGTGAAAAACTCGATACAATTGAACCAGATCCAATCCCGCAAGCCTATTTTCTTGAGGTTTCTTCTCCAGGTGCGGAACGTCCTTTGAAAAAAGAAACAGATTATGAAAAAGCACTTGGAAATTACATTCATGTTTCTTTATATCAAGGAGTCGATGGTGAAAAACAATATGAAGGTTTTTTACAATCTTTTGACGACGAACAACTTGTATTGAAAGTTCGTATTAAAACAAGAGAAAAAACAATCACATTTGATCGAAAAAATATCGCCCATGCACGCTTAGCGATTCAATTTTAATCACGGAGGAAATCAAGAAAATGAGTAAAGAAATGTTAAATGCTTTAGATGCGCTAGAAGCAGAAAAAGGGATTGCCAAAGAAATCGTGATTGAAGCATTAGAAGCGGCTTTAATCTCTGCCTATAAACGCCACTATGGTCAATCACAAAACGTAGAAGTTGTTTTTGATCAAAAAAAAGGGAATATTCATGTTTATGCAGTGAAAGAAGTCACGGAAGAAGTGATGGATTCACAATTAGAGGTTTCTTTAAAAGATGCGATTTTATTAAATCCAGCTTATGAAATTGGTGATAAAATTCGTTTTGAGGTGACACCAAAAGATTTTGGACGGATTGCAGCTCAAACGGCCAAACAGGTGATTTTACAACGTGTTCGTGAAGCAGAACGTAATATTATTTATACCGAATTTAGTGCCTATGAAAATGACATTATGCAAGGGATTGTTGAACGTCAGGACAATCGTTATATTTATGTCAACTTAGGGAAGATTGAAGCCGTTTTATCCAAACAAGATCAAATGGCCAATGAATTTTACCAACCGCATGATCGGATCAAAGTTTATGTTTCAAAAGTTGAAAATACATCAAAAGGCCCTCAAGTTTTTGTTAGTCGTAGCCACCCGGATTTATTGCGACGTTTATTTGAACAAGAAGTGCCAGAAGTTTACGACGGTACCGTTGAAATCGTCAGCATTGCTCGTGAAGCTGGCGATCGTTCAAAAGTTGCGGTTCGTTCATTTGATCCAAATATTGATCCAGTTGGAACTTGTGTGGGGCCAAAAGGACAACGTGTACAAGCCTTGGTTAATGAGTTAAAAGGCGAAAACATGGATATTGTGGAATGGAATGAAGACCCGGCTGTTTATATTGCGAATGCGTTAAATCCAGCTGAAGTGACAGATGTTATTTTTGATGCAAGTAATCCGAAAGCTTGTACCGTCGTCGTACCAGACTATCAATTATCACTTGCAATCGGTAAACGTGGACAAAATGCCCGTTTAGCAGCAAAATTAACGAGCTTTAAGATTGATATCAAGTCAGAATCAGACATGAAAGGTTTCTATGCGCAATTAGAACAAGAAGAAGACCAGGCGGATCTAGTCGATGAAGTTATTTTAGATGAAACCAACATGACGGCTGATGACTATGAAAATTTAGCTTTTGATGAAGAGCAAAACGAAGAGCAAATTTAGGGGGAGTTTAAATGAAAAAAAGAAAAATTCCTTTAAGAAAATCGGTAGTTTCTGGTGAAATGTTTCCCAAAAAAGATTTACTGAGAATTGCCAAATCAAAAGAAGGTGTGGTTTCAATTGATCCAACTGGAAAAGCACCTGGCCGTGGCGCTTATATCGCCATTGAGCCATCAGAAGCACAACAAGCGTGGGATAAAAAAATCTTAGACCGCGTATTAGAAACAAAAATTCCAGATGCTTTTTATGAAGAACTATTAGCTTATGTGACTCATCAAAAGGCTCGCCGAGAGTTGTTTGCCAATGAATAAAGAAAAAACATTAAATATGATTGGTTTAGCGATGCGCGCAGGAAAATTAGTGACCGGAGAAGAATTAACTTTAAAAGAAATTCGTGCTCAAAAGGTGCAGTTGGTTTTCGTAGCCAATGACGCTGGAAAAAATACGCAAAAAAAAATTAAAGACAAAAGTTTATATTACAAAGTTCCTTGTTCCGATTACTTTACTTCGGCTGAATTAAGCCAAGCAATTGGAAAAGATCGTATGGTGATTGGTGTGAAAGACCCAGGCTTTGCGAAGAAAATGAAGGAACTATTATTAGGTTAGGAAGGTGATTGCATGACGAATAAAAGAGTCT
>CAYNOA010000261.1:0-2434 GCA_964398695.1 uncultured Enterococcus sp.
TCCTTGATTTACTTGATAAATTCCCCTTTCCCCCTTATAATGCTAAGAGACCTTAGTCAATAAAAATTAAAGTGAGGAAATGAATTGATTACAGTAAGTGATGTTAGTTTGCATTTTTCAGATCGCAAACTTTTTGATGATGTAAATATTAAATTTACCCCCGGGAATTGTTATGGTTTGATTGGTGCAAATGGAGCTGGTAAATCAACTTTCCTAAAAATCTTATCTGGAGAAATCCAACCGTCAACCGGAAATGTGACTTTAGGACCAGACGAGCGTTTAGCGGTCTTAAAACAAAATCATTTCGACTATGAAGAATTTTCAGTAATGGAAACCGTCATTATGGGACACCAACGGCTTTATGAAGTGATGAAAGAAAAAGATGCGATTTATATGAAGCCTGACTTTAGCGATGAAGATGGGATTCGCGCAGCCGAACTTGAAGGCGAATTTGCGGAGTTAGATGGTTGGGAAGCAGAACCACAAGCAGCAATGCTTTTACAAGGGTTAAACTTACCAGAGGAATTACACCATGTTTTAATGAGCGAATTAACGGCTGGCCAAAAAGTGAAAGTTTTACTCGCTCAAGCACTTTTTGGTAAACCTGATGTCTTACTATTAGACGAGCCGACCAACGGACTTGACATTCAATCGATTGCTTGGTTAGAAGAATTTTTAATCAACTTTGAAAACACCGTGATTGTTGTTTCCCATGACCGTCACTTCCTAAATAAAGTTTGTACACATATGGCTGACTTAGATTTTGGTAAAATCCAACTTTATGTCGGAAACTACGATTTCTGGTTAGAATCAAGCCAATTAGCGCTAAAATTACAATCACAACAAAATGCGAAAAAAGAAGAACAAATTAAAGAATTACAAGAGTTTATCGCACGCTTTAGTGCCAATGCGTCAAAATCTAAACAAGCGACTTCTCGTAAAAAAATGTTAGATAAAATTACTTTAGACGACATTAAACCTTCTTCTCGCCGTTACCCATTCGTTGGTTTTAAACCAGAACGTGAAATCGGCAATGACTTACTCCAAGTCGATAATTTATGCGTAACCATTGATGGCAAAAAAATCTTAGATAAAGTGACGTTTACTTTAAACAAAGATGACAAAGTTGCTTTCTTAGCAGACAATGATATTATCACCACGACTTTATTTAAAGTTTTGACGGGCGAAATTACGCCTGACAGTGGTACCGTCCGCTGGGGCGTCACAACGAGTCAATCTTACTTACCAAAAGATCCGAGTGCGGAATTTATCAATGATTTGACCATTTTAGACTGGTTACGTCAATATGCCAATAAAGAAGAAGACGACAACACCTTCTTACGTAGTTTCTTAGGTCGAATGCTCTTTTCTGGTGATGAAGTCATGAAAAAAGTCACTGTTTTATCCGGTGGCGAAAAAGTTCGCTGTATGTTATCGAAAAACATGCTTTCTAAAGCCAATGTGCTTGTTTTCGATGACCCAACCAATCACTTAGACTTAGAATCAATTACCGCCTTAAATGATGGTTTAATGGCTTTTACAGGTTCTTTACTATTTGCTTCACATGACCATCAATTTATCCAAACCTTAGCCAACCGCATTATTGTTGTTTCAGCAAACGGGATTGTTGACCGGGCCGATACAACTTACGACGAATTCTTAGAAAACGAAGACGTCCAAAAACGCGTGGCTGCTTTATACGCTTAAATAAAAAAATCGGCACTGACTTGAAGTCAGCGCCGATTTTTTACATTCAAATGAGTTTTTACAAGAGCTCTCCACTTGCTCAGAGCATAACGATTTTTTCTCTCACCTTGGTTAACGGGAGGGAAAAATCTGCTCTTTCGGCAACTTCACTAAATCCGCTCAAGCGAAAAAGCCGCTTGGTCGGTTTTAACGAAGTTGCTCAGAGCATAGCGCTTTTTCCCTCTCCTTGGTTAATATTCTTCTCTTGGGGAGAGGGAGGAAAACTTATTGTATTCTTTGACAAAGAGGAGTTCAACGGTTCCACGTGCGCCACTGCGGTTTTTTTCAATAATCACTTCAATCACATTATCATTTTGAGGTGGTTCGGGCAGACCGCCTTCCTCTTCGCCCCCTTCACGTTGATAATAATCATCCCGGTACAAGAAAGCCACGATATCCGCATCTTGCTCAATCGAACCCGATTCACGAATGTCACTTAAAACGGGGCGTTTATCTTGGCGTTGTTCCACTCCACGCGAAAGCTGAGATAAAGCAATGACTGGAACTTTTAATTCTTTGGCTAGTTTTTTTAATTGACGCGAAATCTCTGAAACTTCTTGTTGGCGGTTTTCACGGCCGGTTCCTTCAATCAGCTGCAAATAGTCAATTAAAATCAAGCCCAAATTGCCTTGTTCTTGCGCGAGTTTGCGACAACGTGCGCGGATTTCTGAAATCTTAATACCTGGCG
>CAYNOA010000262.1:0-515 GCA_964398695.1 uncultured Enterococcus sp.
TACGAGACATCCCAAACTTCCGCATATAACCTCTTGGACGACCGTCCGTCTGATCACGGAGCTTCAGACGGTTTGGATTTGAATCTTTTGGCAATTTAGCGAGTGCTTCGCGATCCCCAGCGGCCTTTAATTCTTGACGCTTTTCTGCGTATTTTTCAATCATCGCCATTTGCTTCTTTGCCTTAGCTATCTTCGATTTTTTTGCCATATCTCTACATGCTCCTTATAATTTTGATTTATTTTCTAAATCGTAAAGATTACGATTTAGCGTTGATACCGTATCACTAAAAATTTCTGTTGTCAACAATAAATAACATGAAATACTATTCAAATGACCCACCAGTCATTTGAATACTGATTTATCAAGGTGTGATAGCCACCACAAGAAATTACCGCAGTGACATCGTAATTACCACCTAGCGACACCAAAATTACCGCTGAATGACAAGCAAGTTACCAGTGGGAAAAATACTCACGAAAAGCTGACCAAATTCTTTGGATAACGGAACTGGTGT
>CAYNOA010000262.1:525-973 GCA_964398695.1 uncultured Enterococcus sp.
TAAGTGGACAGGGTATTTAAACCCAACGACCCTGACCGCAGAATCCCCTAAGAGCCGTTCCCAAGCTTTTGAGGCCCTCCTCCCTACGGATTGTTTGTAGCAAAATAAAAGTACCTACCATTGCAAGGCAAAAGTACACAACTCCGCAAGTGACTGAGGAGATTTCCCTTCAACTATTTATCGCAAAAAAGTAAGCGCTATATTTAACAAAAAAATACTTAGGCTACTTAACTGAATTCAAAAATTCAGTTAAGTAGCCTAAGTATTTCTGCTTATTTCATGTTCTGGATATAGTTATTATTGTAATAGCTGTTTAACCTCTGCTTCTACTTGACCATCCAAAATACCATGACGATATTTTACACACCAAACAAGGTGATAATAAGTAGAGTCGACGTATCTACATCCATAATGGAATTTTGACAGGCACATGATCTTCTCCTAGTAA
>CAYNOA010000262.1:983-1508 GCA_964398695.1 uncultured Enterococcus sp.
AATTCAAAAATTCAGTTAAGTAGCCTAAGTATTTCTGCTTATTTCATGTTCTGGTTTTTTACTTAAATGCGTCGCTAGAAAAATTGAGGGTTTTTGTTTATCCCTGCCACTTTTCACTTTTTGAAATTCTTGATTTAAACCATAATGATGAATTAGTAACATCTCTATTTCTGGAGTCGTTAAAAAATAATATGTTGCTTTAGTTTTTTCTTGATAGGGACCTTTAATTTTCCTCATCGCATTATCATTATCTTGAATCAGAAAGATTACTAACGCTTTATCATAATTCATCGTCAAATAACGCTTTTGAAAGATATCGGATTTCTTGGCGTCCATTGGTAAAATATCGTTCGTCAATAAATCCGCTCGATTAATTTTTAATTTGTTATGATTCAATAAAATATTTAGATAATGTTTTTCAGAATTCCCCTCACAAATCAAAGCAATATAACGATTTGACCATTCAATCATTGTCTAAGCCCTCTACTGTTTTTTTTATAAATCGATTTAAATTCCAATACCTTT
>CAYNOA010000262.1:1518-2414 GCA_964398695.1 uncultured Enterococcus sp.
ACCAAATAATCCACTTAGAAATAGATCGCTATTTTTGATATCTGAACGATTTTTCCCACCCTCACTGGCTAAATGATTCAAGCTTTTAATGCTGATTTTATTATTGATTTTTCTAACAATTCTAATAGAATCACGCCTTTTTAATGAATCAAGCAGTTCACTATAGTGTGTAGAAAAAATAATCGTTGCACCGTTCTTATTCACATCCGATTGGAAAAATTCAATAATATTTTCTACAATCGCTTTATTAAAATGATTTTCCAACTCGTCAATTAAGAGGTAACCGCCCTCAATTAAAGTGGTCATGTAAGTCAGAAAAAACAAAAAAGCCCTTTATGGCCCACTCATCAAATGATCTTTCCTGCTAAAGAAGACCAAAGAGTGGGCCATAAATGACCGATAAATAGCTTACTGCTGATTCTTTTACTTAAATGTCGCCTCAAATAAATCAACCATACAAAAGCCTTCAACAACCAGCTCTAGTTCACGACTCCATTCTTTTTCATACAAATTAAACGTCATGGTTTGCCCGTCACCCATCAATAACTCAATTGACGAGGTGTCGCGGATGAGCTCAAATGCGAGCTGATGATTCACTAACTTAACCGGTAGGCGACGCTGTGTTAAGAAGGAACGTTCTTTACCTGGTAGTTCATACCCCAACGTTTCCCGGCTAGCGACTAGTTCTTGCGTAGCCGTGTCGTAGGTAATCGTAAAGGCGCCGGCTTTACTTTTGGCATAATTTAGTGTCAGTTTGGTGGTATTGGTTAAATCAAAGGCTAATTTTAAATACTGTTGCGGTTTCACCAAATCAAGCGCTAATTGCTGCTCGATGATTTGGTTTTTTAAGATTGCCTTGGTGTTTAAACTGGCAAGAATCGTTGCTGGGATTTTTT
>CAYNOA010000263.1:0-2403 GCA_964398695.1 uncultured Enterococcus sp.
TTTACGGATCCGCAAAGGGGTGCAATTAAATGGTACCGTCGCGATGTTCCATCAAGTCGTTCAAGCCGGCGACCAAATTACGCTTTCACTTGAAGCAAGTGACTATCAATTCAAAGAAGTCAGCTTAGGCGATGCGCGTTACGTGAAGGTTCTTTTTGAAGACGAGCATTTAATCATTGTCAATAAACCATTTGGCATAAAAACACATCCCAACCAACCCGATGAAACCGACACGTTACTGAATCATGTAGCCGCTTATTTAGCCACCAAACAACAACAACCTTTTGTCGTTCATCGCTTGGACAAAGAAACAAGTGGTGCCATTTTATTTGCCAAAAATCCTTTTGTATTGCCTATTTTAGGTCGGTTGTTAGAACAAAAACTGATTTATCGTCGTTATCAAGCCCTAGTGCATGGACAACTTACCCAAAATATCACGATTCGCAAAAAAATCGGCCGTGACCGACACGACCGCCGGAAACGAGTCATTGATCCAAAAGGTGGCCAGCTCGCAATTACCCATGTCCAAGTGGCACAAGTCAAGGCGCAAACGACCCAAGTGTATTGCGTCCTTGAAACTGGACGAACGCATCAAATTCGGGTGCACTTAGCCAGTCTTGGTCACCCAATTGTCGGCGACCCGCTTTATCAACCTAAAAAAGCGCCTCGACTCATGCTTCACGCCTTTGAAATGCACTTTCTTCATCCTTTTACCAAAGAACAAATGGTCGTACAAGCAACACCTGGACTTTGGTAAAGTCAAAAAAAACGACAAAAAACACTAGAAAAATCACCGATTACCGGGTTTTCTAGTGTTTTTTTCAATTATAAAATAAAACTCGCTGGATTCACAAAACCACTCCAAATGTCCGTTGCTAGCCCAAAATGCAAATGCACCCCCGTTGAGTTCCCGGTCGTGCCCATGGTACCAATTTGGGCAGAAGTTTCAACGGTTTGACCGACGCTCACAAAATACTCAGTCAGATGCATATAATACGTATAGTAGCCATTATCGTGTTTTATAATGACATAATTGCCCGCGCTGGCTTGGTAAGCTGCTTCAACAACGGTGCCATAGCGCGCCGCTAAAATGGGCGTGCCAGCACTACCGGTCAAGTCGATGCCATCGTGTTGATTGCCTGAATAGCCAGTCGGATCACTGCGAGAACCAAAAGAACTACTGATATTGATTGCGCTAGCCAAAGGGGCTAAAAACCCAGTTTTAGCTAAGGCTGTGACTTGCTCTTGCGCTTTTTGCTCCACTTGTTCAAGTTGCGTCAAGGTTGTTTTTGCCCTTACTAATAAATCTTGTGTATTTGTTTTTTCTTCCATAAAACTAGCAAGTGTCTGGCTTTTTTCAGCTTTTTCGCTTACAAGGTTCGCTTTTTCCTTCAAGTCTTTTTGTCTTTCCTCTTCAAGTTTCGCCCATTCGGTTGTTAACTGCTTGAGCTGCTTTGTTTGGACTGCCCGCGCCGTCGTAAAGGAATGTTCCGAAACAGCGAGTGGATTCGTCGCTGGATTTTCCGCCATTGCTTCAATCATTGTTTTTTTAGCACTGATTTTCTCCGTTAGCTTGTCTTTAGCTGTTTCTAACTGGGCCACTTGTGCTTCTATCGTGGCCAACTGAAGGGTTACTTGCCTTGCTTCGTTTTGTGTATTGCTTTGTTCTATTTGAATCTCCGCTAATTGTTTTTCTAAAATAGTTATTTTTGCTTGTTGTTTGATGAGTGCGTCACTCGTTTCTTCAGCCCAGCTCCCTTGGGGGACTAAAAATAAACTACTGATACTCGCCAATAATAAAAATGTTTTTAATTTCAAATAATAAACTCCTCTTCTTTAATTCTTTGCTACTTTAGCACGGTTGTTGAGAAAATACGGTGACAAAGCTTCAACAATCTCATGTCAGTTGCAAAGTTTTATTTATAAAAGAGGTTAATTTGAATTTATGCGTAACATTTAACACAAACAGATTACAAAGTGACGGTTATTTAATCTGCTAGCAAACTTAACTCCGCTTGACTCAAGGCCCGATAAGCGCCTAAAGGTAACTCTGTGTCTAACCAAAGTTGGCCCATTCGTAGGCGTTTTAAATAAGTGACTTCTTTACCTACCGCTTGAACCATGCGTTTCACTTGATGGAATTTCCCTTCATGTAAGACTAAACGAATGACTGACGTTTGCTGTGCTTCGTCTACCGCCTCAATCGTCAACTCGGCTGGCAAGCATTGTTCACCACCATCAATCAGCATTCCTTGGGCAAAAGTTTGAACATCTGCTTGTGTCATGACTCCCGCAACTTGAGCATAGTATTCTTTATCGACATGGTGCTTTGGCGAAAGCAAACGATGCGCCAATTGCCCATCATTCATAATTAAAAGCAAGCCTTCCGTGTCTTTATCTAGG
>CAYNOA010000264.1:0-1367 GCA_964398695.1 uncultured Enterococcus sp.
TTATAATAATTGGCATGCCATGAAAAAAAAGGATTCGCTGTTGAAAAAGCCTTGCTGGCTTGACTATCGGACACTTGGGGTAGAGCTGAAAATAAGGACAATGCTTTTTTCGTTGGATTAATCAGCATGATAGGCCTCCTAGATGGGTTCGTTTGGGATAAATTGAATACTTTGAGAAAATAAATCTTCTGCTACTAAGACGATGGTTTCTTCTTGATACATTTGTTCTACTTTGGCTAAAGCTGCTTCTTTTGACGTTGCCTGAACAGTCACTTGTTTTTGCAAGGTTTTCGTGATTTCGATGGTGTAGTTTTGAGACATGGTAGGCCCTCCTTGTAATTTTTTGATTAATAAAAATTTATACTTTCATTATCGCGTAAATGATTAATAGACGCAATTTATTATACGCGTGTTTCATGAGATTTCACTTCACTTATGAGAGTTCGTTAACCCTGAGATCTAGTATTCTCTTCAAACTTATGATCTAATGGAGTCATGATAACTATTATTTTTAGGAGGCATGCATGTGGATACAAATCGTTCAAAATATCGTATTGAAAATTATCGATTCAGTGACTTAGAAAAAACCATCGTTCTCCCTTCATTTCAACGAAAATTAGTTTGGTCCAAAAACGAAAAGAAAAATTTCATTGATACTCTACACAATGGCTACCCGTTTGGCGCAATCCTCGTCTACCATTACCCAAATGAAGAAAAAAGATCGCTCATCGATGGGTTACAACGGTTTACAACGATTCGAGATTACCGCGATAACCCTCAAGATTACATTCCAATCAATGATTTTATTGAACGTTATTTAGCTTTATTTATCGATCATGACACACCCGTAACAACTGCTAGTAACTATAAAAAAAATATCGAGAAGATCTTAAAGAATTTTGTCGGTCATTTAACACCTGATACACAGTCGATGGCTTTATTAGATGCTTTTTCAGATGATGTCACAGATATCCCAACTGTTCAAATAAATGCAAACCTACGAGAAATCATTCAGATACAAGACGACTTGACTACCTACATCAGAAAATATCTCGATCTTTCACAAGTTGATATTCCGACAATTATTTTTACGGGATCAGATACCGAATTGGCCACTGTTTTTGAAAACCTTAACCGCGGTGGCAAGAAGCTATCTAAATACCAAGTATTCGCCGCACAATGGGATAAATACGAAATTTTGTTAGATAGCACTCCTTACAACAAAGAACTGCTTGAACGAACTGTCAATTGGTATGAGAAACTAGGAGAAGATCGCGGAATTGAAATTGAAAATTTTGATCCCGACAAAATGCGAGAAGAAGCTAAAATAAATAAGTTAATTCAAGAATTAAGAATCTCAATGTATA
>CAYNOA010000264.1:1377-2374 GCA_964398695.1 uncultured Enterococcus sp.
GTTATTCCACGATGGCCATTATTCTAGGCATTAAAAATAAAGATTTAAGCACGATCATTGACGAGAAAAACCAGCTCTTATTTAGTAATCCCAAACTAATTGAAGAAATTATTGCTGCAACTTTAGTTATTTACAAAGATATTAATCAATTATTCCAAAACTACCTCCACACACCAGGTAATCCTAGCGACTTTAAACATGCCTTAGGATCAAATTTTCAAATTCTTTCCTTCTTTGCAACACTGTGGAATACACGCTACGAATTAAATAGCAAAAGAACTACTTTACAAACGAAAAGAGGTTCAAATAAAGAATTCAGTATAATCAGAAATAATTTATTAAAATGGTACATTTCGGATGTCCTTGAAGGCTATTGGTCGGGTACCGGTGATAGTAAGTTAGACGCTATTGCGATTGAACATCATAACAGGTATTTAAATACTGTTACGTCAGAAAGTCTCAATAATTCTTTGAGAAAATGGTACGATGAGCAATTGCAAAAACGCTCCATTAACTTTGAATCGACTGCGAAAATGCTTTATACCATCAATGCTTCTTTTGAAAGTTCGGCTTACACGAATTCAACCTACGATCTCGAACATGTTATTCCAAAAAAACTGATCAACCAGGCTTCAAATAAAGCCTTAATTTCGGGTGGAACGCTTGGTAACTTAATGTTCTTAGAACCCGGAACCAATCGTGCCAAAAAAGAACAATTTATGTATGACTATGTGAATGACAATGCTTACGAACTCAAGCAAGAATTTATTGATCTTCACTTTTATCCTTCAAGAAAGAACTTAATTGATGCAAAAATTGAGCTAGAATCAAGAGGGAATGATTATTCAAATACCCAGTCACTGATCAAAACAAGAGGTAACGATATTATTAATGCCTTGGTTAAAAATCTTGGATAAAAAAACAACACCGACTACCTTTCCAAGTAGTCGGTGTTATAAATCTGAAAAAATACTATCCTTCACCCACCGTCAAATAT
>CAYNOA010000265.1:0-307 GCA_964398695.1 uncultured Enterococcus sp.
CAAAGGTTAATCTTTCTGTTTTAAATCAATGAGGGGAGTAGAGAACAATGGATGCCAATATTTATCAGCATTTTCGGAGTGATGAACGCCCCTTTATTGACCTTGTAGGGGATTGGATGGAACAAGTATCGATGCAGTATGCGCCTTACTTAACGGATTTTTTAGATCCACGGCAAGCGTATATTTTGGAAACTTTAATGGACAACAGTTAGCTGGTCAAGGTCATATGGGACCATTAGTATCAGAAGTGTTAGGTTTAGGAAATGTACCTACAGTACGTACAGAAGGTGCGTGCGCTTCAGGAAGC
>CAYNOA010000265.1:317-2373 GCA_964398695.1 uncultured Enterococcus sp.
TTCGACAAGAATCGGATTTAGCGTTTGCTTTCTTTGGCGGTTATGAAGCAGCCGAAAGAAAGCGTTGTTTAATTTTTCCAGACTATTACGCCGCAACACAGGATGATTTTGAAATTACAATGTTTGAAATTGTTTATCCAGTAAAATTTATTACCTTATCGCATGGAAAAGTGTTAGGAACGCTTATTGGTAGTGGGATGAAGCGGGAATTGTTTGGTGATATTATTTCAGACGGGGAACGTTGGCAAGTATTCGTTGCCAAGGAAGTAGCCGCCTATCTTCAATTACAAGTGATTAAGATGGGAAATGTTTCGGTTCGTTTAGAAGAAAGTGACTATACCAAAATCCTTACACCAAAAGATGGCTGGTCTTATGAAAAAGAAACCGTTTCTTCTTTAAGGTTAGACACGGTGATTTCAGCCGTTTTTAATATCTCACGGCAACGTTCGAAGCAATTAATTGAATCTGGAAAAATTAAGGTCAATTGGGCAGAAGCACTCCGGCCCGACTTTGAATTAGATTTATTGGATATTGTTTCGATTCGCGGCTTTGGCCGTATTCAAATTCAAGCAATTGAAGGAAAGACAAAAAAAGAAAAAATTCGTTTAAATTTAGGTGTTTTGCGAAAATAATTAATTAGAGGTGGAAATAATGGCTTTAACTCCATTAGATATTCAAAATAAAAGTTTTTCAACAAAAATGCGCGGTTATGAAAAAGATGAAGTGGATGATTTCTTAGATATGATTGTACGCGACTATGAAGAAGTCATTCAAAAAAGTCGTGAAATGGAAAAAGCATTAAAACACGCAGAAGAAAAATTAGAGTATTTCAATGAATTAAAAGATGCCTTAAACCAATCAATCATTGTGGCACAAGATACTGCCGATAAAGTAAAATCAAGCGCCAGCAAAGAGTCAGAAGTTTTAGTGACTTCCGCTCAAAATAAAGCAGATGAAATGGTTGCCAAAGCTGAAAAACGCGCACATTCATTAACGATTGCCGCTGAAGAAAAAGCCAAAGAAATTTTAACGAAGGCAACGGAAAACGCGCGTCTATTAGCAGTTGAAACCAATGACTTGAAAAAGAAAACACGTGTCTTTCATAATAGCTTAACCTTAATGTTACAAACACAAATAGAACAAGCGAAAAGCCCCGAGTGGGAAGAGATTTTAGCACCATTTTCAAGTTATGTTGAAGAAAGCCATGCAGTGATTCGGGAAGTTTTAGCAAAAGAACTTGACAACGAAAATGATTCTACAGTAAACTCAAGTGAAGCGGGAATTTCAGAAGATGGCGTTTCAGTGATTGAAGCAAGCGAAAAAGTGATTCATGTAGGAAATGAAGAAAATAATTAAAAACGAATGTAGAACAGAAAATTAAAGGCACTTTTTAAGCGAGTCGATGATGGTGGAAGATCGACAAACCCTACCTTTAAGTAGATCCTCTACAAGTTTTGATTTTGAACAAGAGTAAAAATCAACGGCTAATCTCGTTAACGATTACAAAAGGAAAATTTCTAGAAATTTTCAAATTTTGGGTGGTACCACGAAACGTTCGTCCCTATTACTAGGGGGGAGCGTTTTTTTTGTGCCACAAATATTAAAGGAGAGAAAATAGGAATGAAAATGAAAGAGACCCTCCATTTAGGGAAAACGGCTTTTCCGATGCGTGGAAACTTACCAAACCGTGAAGTTGATTGGCAAAAAGATTGGGAAGAGCAAGATTTATATGGTCAACGTCAAAAATTAAACGAAGGAAAACCAACTTTTGTTTTACATGATGGCCCGCCATATGCCAATGGGAATATTCATATTGGTCACGCTTTGAATAAAATTTCAAAAGATATTATTGTTCGGGCAAAATCAATGTCTGGTTACCGTGCCCCTTATGTACCTGGATGGGACACGCATGGGCTACCAATTGAACAAGTCTTAACAAATAAAGGCATCAAAAGAAAAGAACTGTCAATGTCTGAATATCGTCAAAAATGCCATGATTACGCATTGACGCAAGTTGATACTCAACGCAAAGACTTTAAACGTTTAGGTGTTTCTG
>CAYNOA010000266.1:0-2369 GCA_964398695.1 uncultured Enterococcus sp.
TCCAATGGGACCGGTTCATGGCGTAAAGTCTTGGGCGCACGTCACTTCTGATAATTTAGTCGATTGGCAAACAAAAGGCTTAAAATTATTGCCCGATACCCCTTATGATAGCCACGGTGTTTATTCTGGGACAGCCATGCCGCTAGATAATCAACTATTTTTAGCTTATACCGGTAACGTACGGGATGAAAATTGGGAACGTCACTCTTATCAAATGGGCGCTTGGATGAATGCGGCTGGTAAAATTACCAAAATTCCAACGCCTTTAATCGCACATCCCCCTAAAGGCTATACAATGGATTTTCGTGACCCACAAGTTTTCCCTTTTGAAGATGGTTATTTAATGGTGATTGGTGCACAAAATGAACAAGTAGAAGGCGAAGTGCTCACGTATTTCAGTCACGATTGCCTAACTTGGACTCTTTTAGGTAAACTCGATTTTACCAATGACAAAATGGGCTTTATGGCTGAGTGCCCGAATTTATTATTAACCGACGAACACGCTTTGTTAATCTTTTGCCCACAAGGCTTAGATCCGGCTATTTGCGCTTATCAAAATATTTATCCAAATATGTACGTCACCGCCTCAAGTTATGACAAAGAAAAGAATGCCCTGATTGATCCTAGCGTTTTGAAAAATCTTGATGAAGGCTTTGATGTTTATGCCACGCAAGCCTTTAAAGCCCCAGATGGTCGCTTACTCTCAGTTAGTTGGATTGGCTTACCTGAAATTGCTTATCCAACCGACAAATACGGTTGGGCACACGGTTTAAGTCTCGTCAAAGAATTAACCTTTAAAAACAACCAACTTTATCAAACACCGGTAAAAGAAATGCTTGAATTGCGCCAAGGTAACGCCCTCACTTACACGAATGAGACACTCGTTGATTTTGATGCCAAATCCAATCAATACGAACTACAAATTGATTTTGAGGCGATGGCCAGCGGGACCTTTACACTGTTGGCAGACGAGGGCCGAAATCATGGCGTCACCCTTACTTTTGACGCTTCTCATGGTAAAATGAAGATTGATCGTAGCCAAGCTGGGGAAGTTTTTGGAGAAGAATTTGGAACGAGCCGCGAATTTCAAATTGCCAATGAACCTTTATCGTTGCAAATTTTCGTTGATCAATCCGTGATTGAAATCTTTGTTAATGGCGGAAAAGAAGTTGCGACTTTACGTGCATTTCCGTCCAAGCAGCAAACGCGCGTGCACTTACAAGCCGATACTCCTTTTGCAACTTGCTTTTGGCCGCTACGAAAAATGAAATAAAGGGTGAAAAATCTTGACGATTAAATTAACCGATGTCGCAAAAAAAGCGGGCGTTTCACCAACGACCGTTTCACGCGTCATTAATAATTATGGTTCTTTAAGTCAAAAAACCATTGATAAAGTGCACCAAGCCATGGAAGAACTCAATTATCAACCAAACTCGCTTGCCCGTTCCCTTCAAGGAAAGAACACGCAGTTAATTGGCCTGATTTTCCCAACCGTCGCCAACCCTTTTTTTGGTGAACTCGTTGAACGCTTAGAAAGCCAGCTGTTTGAGTTGGGTTATCGTTCGATTTTATGCGATAGTGCCAACAACAAAGAAAAAGAACGCGAATACCTGAAAATGCTTGCGGCCAATAAAGTCGACGGCATCATCGCCGGGGCGCATAATTTAGGAATTCACGAATATGAAAATATCCGATTACCGATTATTTCCTTTGATCGCTTTTTAGCAGAAGGTATTCCGATTGTTGGCAGTGATAATTTTCAAGGCGGCTACTTAGCTACCGAAAACCTATACTTACGTGGGGCACGTAAAATTGCGATTTTAACCGGTACCCAAAGTTCAAGCTCACCAACCAATCAACGCTACCATGGCTATCTGGCTTTTTTAAACGAGCATGACTTAAAACCAAAAGTTTTTAACATTCATTCCATCGCGCGGTCTACCACTTTAAAAAATATTGATATTCGGCGAATTTTAGAGAGTGAAGATATTGACGGTGTCTTTTGCACCGATGATTTGACGGCAATTTTGGTCTATAATCAGTGTCAAGAATTAGCGATTGCGGTACCTGAAACGTTAAAAATTATCGGTTATGATGGCACGGACTTTGTTCAAAACTATTTCCCACAACTGTCCACCATTGTGCAGCCGATGGATGATTATGCCGAAATTATCGTTGATTTACTGCTCCAACGAATCAAAAACAAAGAAAAAAAAATTGGATCGTCAATATTTATTACCAGTGAAAGTTCATCAAGGAAAGACAAGTTAAATATTTCAAAAAAAGACGGTGGCACAATGTATGCCACCGTCTTTTTTTTACGAACAAACGGTGTGGCAGAAGTAGCTTCTGCGGCATTAAGCCGAAAA
>CAYNOA010000267.1:0-2364 GCA_964398695.1 uncultured Enterococcus sp.
AACCTAGTGGCGGCTTTCATTAGTGGTTTCTTAATGGCCGTTGAAGTTTATATTCCAATGTGGATGCAAGGTGTCTTGGGTTATAAAGCGGGAATAGGTGGTCTCGTGCTTGCGCCACTTTCCATTTTGTGGGTGTATGGTTCATCTTTAGCCAGTCGTTGGATGGTGAAGTATTCGATTAAACGGACGCTGCTTTACTCATTGACAATTTCTTTAGTAGGCGGTGTGAGCCTTTTATTATTACCACTGCATACTTCGTTTTTTGTTTTCCTAATCATTTCTGGTATGACTGGAATTGGGGTAGGAGCGACGATTGTGGCAACGACGGTTAGTGCCCAAAATAGCGTGAGTTTGGATCAATTAGGAGTGGCAACTTCTTTTAATACTTTATCAAAAACAATTGGCCAAACAATTATGATTTCGGTTTTTGGCTTGATTTTAAACCAAGTGACGCGCCAACAATTACTTCAAGCGAACTTAACGAGTGATCCAGATATTATGAATAAATTGGTGAATCCCCAAACGGCTAAAAACTTGCCCGATGATTTGTTACAACCGTTGCGTGAAATTTTGCATCAAGGTTTATGGGGCATTTATCTTGCAGGAGCGCTCTTAGTGGTCGCTGCCTTATTGATGAATCAGTTGTTAAAGAAAGATGCAAAATAAGAGGTCGTGACAGAAGTGTTCAGCTTCAAGTAATAAGAAGGAAAGCACGAAAATTGTTTTTCAAATTTTTGTGCTTTTCGGCTTATTTCCGAAGAAGCTACTTCTGCCACACCGTTTCAATAAGAGGTCGTGACAGAAGTGTTCAGCTTCAAGTAATAAGAAGGAAAGCACGAAAATTGTTTTTCAAATTTTTGTGCTTTTTCGGCTTTATTTCCGTTTACCAGAGCATGCGATTGCGGCTTACTGGAACGACATGAGTGCGGCGGCGCCAAAGACTGATTTTATTATTTATAATATCCCACAGTTAGCTGGTGTCAGCTTAACGCCGAGCTTATACGAAAAAATGCGTGAAAATCCACGCGTGGTTGGTGTGAAAAATTCTTCGATGCCGGTTCAAGACATTGAGACCTTTTGTGCAGCAGGCGGCGAGGATTATATTGTCTTTAATGGACCGGATGAGCAATTTTTAGGTGGCCGTGTGATGGGTGCACGTGGTGGTATTGGTGGCACTTATGGGGCGATGCCCGAGCTATTCTTAAAAATGGATCAATTGATTGCTGAAAAAGATTTAGCAACAGCCAAAGAAATTCAATATGTCATTAACCAAGTCATTGCTAAAATGGTTTCCGGTCACGGCAATTTGTATGGCATGATTAAAGAAATTTTACGAATTAACGAAGACTTAAATATCGGTTCGGTCCGATCACCACTGGCCCCGTTAAATGAGGCAGACTTAGCCATTGCCCAAGAAACGGCCCAAATAATTGCCGAAGCGATTCAGAAATACTGTAAATAAGCAGGTGACGAAATGACAACATATGCTTGTATTGATATCGGTGGTACCATGATTAAACATGGGTTGGTCAATCAAGAAGGACAAATTCTTGAAAAAGCGCAACAAGCGACCCAAGCCCATTTAGGTGGTGTCGGAATTATGCAAAAAGTCGAGCAAATTTTAGAGCAGTATTTAAGGCAAACAACTTTAAGCGGCGTGAGTATTTCGACAGCCGGGATGGTCGATCCAATCAAAGGCGAGATTTTTTATTCCGGCCCGCAAATTCCCAATTATATTGGGACGAAATTTAAAGCCCATTTAGAAGAAAAATATGACTTGCCTTGTGAAGTCGAAAATGATGTGAATTGCGCAGGCTTAGCCGAAGTGATGTCCGGTGCGGCTCAAGGTTCACAAGTCACCGTCTGTTTAACGATTGGAACGGGCATTGGTGGTTGTTTATTAATCGGCGAAGAGATTTTTCATGGCTTTAGTAATAGCGCCTGTGAAGTTGGCTATATGCAGGTACAAGGGCAAGAATTTCAGCAACTAGGGGCAACGACGGCTTTAATTAAAAAAGTCGCGCAAAGACACCAAGAAGATGAAACTGCTTGGAACGGTTATCGTGTTTTTGAAGAAGCCAAGGCAGGTAATCGCATTTGTATCGAAGAAATTGAAGCGATGATTGATGTTTTGACCACCGGCATCGCCAACATTTGTTACGTGGTGAATCCTCAAACTGTTGTTTTAGGTGGGGGCATTATGGGACAAGAAGCATATTTAAAAGAGCGAATGCAAGCAAGTTTGCAAGCAAGGCAAAAATTATACAGATTGATATTGACCCTGCAGAAATTGATAAAAACATCATGACAGACGCAAGTATCACAGGTGATGTGGATGAGGTTCTAAAATGTATTAACGCAAAA
>CAYNOA010000268.1:0-2354 GCA_964398695.1 uncultured Enterococcus sp.
TATTTAGTAGAAAATCAAAAAGCAGTTAAAATCAATTTAGAAATAATTGATTTTAGCTGCTTTTTTGTTATTTTTATCGCATTGATATCGCGTCGAAATTCGCTTCAGATGTCAGTCTTGTCATTCTAGCCATTTGTAAAATAACACCATCGCTGTCTACAAAAAAAGAACCACCCTATTTTTCTTTTGATAAAGGCTATGATGTCCAAAAAATTTATCAAGAAGTTCCTTCCTTGGGGGTCGAACCGATTATCCCCTTAAAATCCGTCCCGAAAAATGCTGAGGAAGTGGATGCTTACTACGCACACCTATTCTTCTTAATAGTTAGTAAATGTAATAATCCAAACTTCCTTTTTTCTCAATACTAATAACTAACTTATGGGGTAAACAAATACTCGTTTGACCGGGTTTTGAAATCCATCCGGTTCTAACCGCAATCTGATCAGGACTATTATCTTCTTTAACTCGAATTCTTCCACCTTCAATCTCAACAATATTATATTGTCCCTTCGCAGGATGATATTTCACGAGTTTATGATTGACCTCATCCAAATCGAAGCGCTCCACTTCCACGCCGTCAATTCGAACGATGGCATATTTGATAGCATCTTCAGTTGTTTTATTCTCCTTTTCAATAGAGAATACGAATAGCGGAATAAAGGAGCTAATAATCAAAATGCCAATAATTATGACATCGCCTATCTTGACACCGGCTTTTCTTAAAAATTTCATTTCATCGACGATATCTGGCTAAATATATTCGACTTTTCCCATGGAAATGGTGAAGTTTTTCGGAAATTATTCGTACTTAGAGAAGCAGAATCAATTAAACAATCGTCAAGTTGCGCTTTAATCCATTGTTGATCCATCTCCATACCAATGAAAACTAGTTCATTGATACGATCACCAAACAACGGATGCCAAGCTTCCTTCAATTCGGGATTTTGTTGGATAATCATTTGACGCTCAATTTCAGGTAAACTAGCTACCCAATAAGTTAATGGCTCAATACTTTTATGGCTACCCGCCGTGTCAAAGACCGCTGAAAAATCACTATGTTGGGCAAACCAAAGAAACCCCTTTGCTCTTGTAATATTGTCGGGCAAATTTTCATCCGCAAAAAGGGCAAATTTTTGTGCATCAAAGGGTAATCGATTTCGATAGACAAAACTTGAGATACCATATTCTTCTGTTTCAGGAACATGATTTTGATAGCCAAGCTCTAATTCTTTGATCCAGCCTGCTGAATAGGAAATCTCATCTATATTAAAAAGATTTGTATTGAGAATTTCCGACAAGTCGACTTCACCTTTGATTGTTCGAATTATTTTGGCATTGGGCTGTAACTTAGCAATTAAACCATTGATTTTATCGAGCGTCTTGGTTGGCACCAAGTCACATTTATTTAAAAGTAATATGTTACAACATTCGATTTGATCAATTAACAAATCACGAATATCCCGTTCTTCTTCAGCCACATTCCCTTCAGCTTTTCTTTCCTGAATCTTTTCACCAGATTCAAAATTATCCCAAAAACGTTTTACATCCACTACTGTAATCATAGCATCAATCTCTAAGCGCTGGGTCAAATCAATGTCTAATGGGTTTTTAGCTAAAGTAATTGATTGAGCGATTGGAATTGGTTCGCTGATTCCTGAAGCTTCAATAACAATTTGATCCAAGTCAGGCAATTGCGCTAATTGATCTAGTTCGACAATCAAATCTTCGCGTAAGGTACAACAAATACAACCATTCGGCATTGAAACAAGTTTTTCTTCGGTTCTTTTAAAGCCTTTCTTGTCGACTAGCGCCTCGTCAACATTCACTTCCCCCATATCATTTACAATGACGGCAATCTTCTTTCCGTGATTGCCGCATAAAATATGATTTAAAAGTGTCGTTTTTCCTGAACCAAGATAGCCGGTTAGGACTGTGACAGGTATTTTTTTCATAGGGAGCCTCTTTCTTCTATACATAATAAAGAGCAGATCAAATCCAAATAAGGAAAAAACGGATCTGCTCTAGTGTTACCAATGAATTGGACAGCTATTGTGCCAGCTTGCTAAACGTCTGCTTCTCCCAGTATTGACTTCGATATACCGACTGTCAGAATCTTGTTTTAATTCTCTAGAAAACGGATCGGTACCAACTTTTAAGCTTATAGCAATATCAGCTAATGTACGCCCAATTAATCAAATTTGCTTTGCAAGTCGATAACGTTCATGCTTTTCTTATCACGTGATTTTCTCCAAAACATAGTCTTAATGAGCCATCATTTCTTGCGCAATTTCATGTCCAGACAATGAAGCTGGATAGAAGGTAGGCCAGTTGTGCATTTCACTGTAAAGTTTTTC
>CAYNOA010000269.1:0-678 GCA_964398695.1 uncultured Enterococcus sp.
TAAGAAGGAAGCGGTCATTTATATTGGCAGACCGACATGTTCTTACTGCCGCAACTTTGTTCAAAAACTAAGAGTGGTAGCTGAGCAGACGGCTACGGATGTCTACTATATTGACAGCTCCGCGCAAGCAGATGGGGATAATATTAGCGATTTCCGGGCGAAATACCAAATTCCAACAGTTCCCGGGATTATTTATACCAATGATGGGTCAGTAAATGTAAAGTGTCATTCGGCGATGCCCAAAGAAGAGATTCAACGATTTATAAATAAATAATCGTTCTTTAATTTTACCGCAAGGGCACACTACAAGTTAGGTGTAGCATAAACAAATTCGAGCGGAGGTTAAAAAATGCCTTTTACTATCGTCCATCAGGACATCACAAAAATAAAAGTTGATGCAATTGTCAATGCGGCAAACACCAATCTGCAAATGGGCGGTGGGGTTTGTGGCGCAATCTTTCAAGCGGCAGGGGCGGTACAACTTCAAGAAGCCTGTGATAAACTCGCTCCCATTAAAACGGGTGAAGCAGTTATCACGCCGGGCTTTAATTTGCCTGCTAAGTTTATTATCCATGCAGTAGGTCCCGTCTATCAGCAATGGAATAAGGAGCAAAACGAGCAGTATCTTAGTTCCGCTTACACAAACTCACTGAAAAGAGCCGTTGAAAATGGTTGTGA
>CAYNOA010000269.1:688-2354 GCA_964398695.1 uncultured Enterococcus sp.
GTTTCCGCTGATTTCAAGTGGCATATACGGCTACCCTAAAGATGAGGCTCTTCGAGTAGCGACTTCGGCCATTCATGATTTTCTTATAGACCATGATCTGGCTGTAACCCTTGTCGTATTTGATAAATCAGCATTTACTATCAGTCGGGAACTGTTCGGCGCAGTGGATAGCTATCTTGATGAGCATTATATTGCGACTCATCAAATCAGGCGGCGACAACTGCTCGAAGTAGAGCGTGAGGCTTTATATGAAGCAGGTGAGCGTGTTAGTAAATACAAGGAGCCTCTTTTTGAAGAGTTACTTATTTCGTCTGTTGGCGCACCTGCACCGTTGGATGATTTAATTGGTAATCTTGATGAACCTTTTTCCCAGATGCTTCTGCGACTGATTGATGTGAAGGAAATGTCAGATGTTGCTGTTTATAAACGGGCCAACCTGAGTCGTAAGTTATTCTCCAAAATTAGAAGCCAGAAAGGTTATATGCCAAGTAAGCGTACGGCAATTGCTTTGGCTATCGCACTGGAATTATCACTCGACGAAACCGACGACCTTTTGGAACGGGCAGGGTATGCGCTTTCCCATGCTGTAAAATTCGATGTGATTGTTGAGTATTTCATTACCAACGGCAAATACGATGTTTTCGAAATAAATGAAGTGCTGTTTGAGTACGACCAACCACTGTTGGGTGGATGAAGCGGATCAAATTTTTAGATTCTTTGAAATTCCCCCTTGTAAGTTTAATCTGATGGATAAGTTAAGAGTAATTTTATACGAGATACCAAATGGAAGAGTCGGTACTATCTGATTCATATGTCGCTTCTTAAGCGACCAATTGATCGGATGAAATTGTTATCCTTAAGTCACAATCAAACTTAAGGAGACGATGACAATGAAAAAAGGATTAACGGAATTAGTATTTATACTCTACAAAAGTGGCTCAATGGGCGGTCTGGAAACAGACACCATTGGCGGATACAACTCAATGCTTAAAAAGCAACAAGCAATTGAAGGGGAATGTCACATTACAACGGTGCTATTTGATCACAACTATGAATTGCTTCATGACCGGATTGATATTGAGGCGGTCAGTCCGATTACCGAAAAAGAATATCAAGTTGGCGGAGCGACCGCGCTTCTGGATGCAATTGGCCGTACGATTCATAAAATTGGTAATGCGCAAAAGCACACAGCCGAGGATTACCGCGCCGAAAAGGTAATGTTCGTGATTATCACAGATGGCGAAGAAAATGCTAGTCGGGAATATTCTGCTGAAAAAATCAAGGCGCAAATTGAACAGCAAAAAACGAAAGATGGTTGGGAGTTTATTTTTCTAGGTGCAAATATCGATGCAGTAGAAGCTGCCGGGCGCTTTGGCATTGCTCCTGATCGAGCGGTTGATTACCTAGCCGATAGTGAAGGAACAAAACTGAACTTTAAAGTAATGGGAAGTGCGGTAGCGACCTTCCGAGAGTCGGGAACCATTGACGAGGCTTGCTTTGAGGAAATCCGTAAGGACGTGAAGCGACGAGGAAGAAAGAAACGGTTATAAATAATAATGTTTAGAGTAGTTATAAAGAGACTCGTAGGTTTGGTCTATGAATGGTATGACATCAAAAAAATGTTCTGCGGCGACTGCTTTGTTACGGATGAAACCTAGATGAACTT
>CAYNOA010000270.1:0-1561 GCA_964398695.1 uncultured Enterococcus sp.
ATTAAAAGCTTTGGAAGAAAAAAATCAACAAGAACACGGGAAGATGGTTCAAGAAGCAGTCACTGAAAATGAAATTGCGGTCGTTGTCGGTCGCTTAACGGGGATTCCAGTTACAAAACTAGTCGAAGGCGAAAGAGAAAAATTACTAAAATTAAGTGAAACGCTTCATGAACGTGTGATTGGGCAAGATGAAGCCGTTGATGCGGTGAGTGATGCAGTTATTCGCTCTCGTGCGGGTTTACAAGATCCAAATCGTCCCTTAGGCTCATTTTTATTCCTAGGGCCAACTGGCGTCGGGAAAACCGAATTAGCCAAAGCTTTAGCAGAAAATTTATTTGATGCTGAAAATCACATGGTGCGAATCGATATGAGTGAATATATGGAAAAACATACCGTGTCGCGTTTAGTTGGAGCTCCTCCCGGTTATATCGGATATGAAGAGGGGGGACAATTAACAGAGGCCGTTCGTCGAAACCCATATACGATTGTTTTACTAGACGAAATTGAAAAAGCCCATCCAGACGTTTTCAATATTTTATTACAAGTATTGGATGATGGGCGTTTAACCGATTCAAAAGGTCGGGTCGTTGATTTTAAAAATACGGTATTAATTATGACTAGTAATATTGGTTCTCAAATTTTATTAAGCGGTGTGAGCGCAGAAGGGACAATTTCAGAAGAAGTGAAAGAACAAGTTCTAGGTCTTCTTCGAGGGCACTTTAAACCAGAATTTTTAAACCGGATTGATGACACAATTTTATTTACTCCACTCAGCTTAGATAATGTAAAAAACATTGTCGATAAAATTATCGCACAACTTTCACAGCGGTTAGTACATCAAGAAATTTATCTTGAAATCTCAGATGAAGCGAAAACTTGGATTGCAGAAAATTCTTATGAGCCTGCATATGGGGCGCGCCCTTTGCGCCGTTTTATTACCCGAGAAGTGGAGACGCCTTTAGCAAAAGAAATTGTGGCCGGACGTGTCATGCCTAAAACAAAAGTGACCATCCAGTTAATCAATGACCAACTTATTTTTCAAAATGAAGTAATCACAGAAGAATAAAGCATAACAATCAAAAAAAGTAGGAGTAAGTGGGTGACCGCGACTTCTACTTTTTTTGGCATATTTTCACCTTCAAAAGAGTCGTTCACTAAGTTCAAAGTGTTTTAGTAGAGAAAACAAGCAGAAGTTGTTATACTACAGAGAAGAGATTGGTTTGACGGTAGGAAGATTAAGATTTCGGTAAACAATAGATGATAAAATAACATAAAGTCTAGTAGAATTTTGATAGAAAACAAACGTTGTTAGGCAAAAACCGAACAATAAAAAGCTAATCCATTCTTATTTTTAACCTTTATTTGAAAAAAACAAATGAAATAACTATAATCTTAATGTGCTAAAAAAGAACAAGGAGCGTAAACATGAAAAAGAGTATTCCTTATTTAATCTTAACTCCAGGGATTGTTTTGTTAGTTTTTTTCTTAATGATTCCACTTTTAACCAATATTTTTCCAACCTTTTTTCCCGCCAATGGTGGCATCCAAAATTACCTTCATT
>CAYNOA010000270.1:1571-2346 GCA_964398695.1 uncultured Enterococcus sp.
TGAGGGTATTTTTTATCAAATTTTGGTAAAATATTTTTTCAAGATGATTATAATCGCGGGATTTTTTGGCGGACCATCCGTATTTCAGGAATTGTCACGCTCGTATCTTTAATCTTAGGTATTCCTACCGCCTATTTTATTGCCGGACTAAGTAAAAAATGGCGTGGTATTTTGATGGCCATGACCTTGTTTCCGTTATTGACGAACTCGGTGATTCGAAGTTTTGCTTGGATTAATATTTTAGGAAAAAATGGTGTAGTCAATAATTTCTTAGTTGCGCTTGGTATTATTGATCAACCCCTAAGTATTTTGTATACAGAATTTGCGATCATTATCGGTTCAGTTTATTTATTTTTACCAACGATGATTATGACGCTCGTCGGTGTACTTGAAAATATTGAGGGAGAAATGCTAGAAGCAGCCGAAACACTCGGTGCCTCTCCGCTTGTTGCCTTTATGAAAATCGTTTTACCTTTATCTTTACCAGGGGCAATTGTCGGCAGCATTCTCGTATTTACAGGGACACTCACTGCTTATACGACACCCTTATTATTAGGAGGAAACCAAAAAATGATGTTAGCGACTTTCCTCTATCAAAAAGCCTCAACCTTGGGCGATTGGAATGGGGTCGCAATGATTGCCTTGATTATGATAGTGACGACTTTAATTGTCATGCAAGGGTTAAACTTCATCGCCAAAAAAATTGATCGGAGGGAAGCGGCGCATGCGTAAACAAAAACTGATGACGGTCATTGCGATTTTTGTTTTTGCTTTT
>CAYNOA010000271.1:0-2327 GCA_964398695.1 uncultured Enterococcus sp.
CTTTTGTAATATCAACATAAGAAAAGGGCATGCCATATTCTTTTTCCACACTATAAGGACTAAAAAGGTACATTTCTTCGTTTTTACGGGTTAATTCATAAAACTTATCCGGTACAATGACGCCTAAAGACAGGGTTTTAACGCGAATTTTTTCGTCCGCATTTTCTTTTTTAGCAGATAAGAAGTTAATGATATCTGGGTGGAAAACGTTCAAATAAACGACTCCAGCGCCTTGACGTTGCCCCAACTGGTTTGAGTAGCTAAAGCTATCTTCAAAAAGTTTCATGACCGGCATCACACCACTGGCAGCACCGTCATAGCCTTTAATCGGGGCCCCAGCTTCACGTAAGTTTGAAAGTGTAATTCCGACGCCGCCACCAATCCGCGATAATTGTAAAGCAGAGTTGATGCCGCGTCCAATCGAGTTCATATCATCCGTTAATTGAATTAAGAAACAAGAAACCAATTCACCGCGCCGTTTGCGTCCCGCATTTAAGAAAGAAGGCGTTGCCGGTTGGTAGCGTTGGTGAATCATTTCGTCGGCTAAGCTTAAGGCTAACGCTTCATCGCCGTCCGCAAAATAAAGGGCGTTAAACGCTACTCGGTCTTCATACGTTTCTAAGTATTGCGTCCCATCGTTTGTTTTTAAGGCATATTGACCATAGAACTTGTAGGCAGCCATAAATGATTGAAAGCGAAAGTTTTGTTCAGCTAAAAACTGATAAAGTATTTCAATAAAGCCCGGACTGTATTGCTTGATAAATTCTTCTTCCAAATAATCTTCGGCGATTAAATAATCAATTTTAGCCATTACTGAAGGGAAGATTTTTGTATTGGGTAAAACATTTTCTGTAAAGAAAGCTTTTAACGCTTCTTGATCTTTATGTAAAGGAATTTGACCGTTAACAGGACGGTTAATTTCATTATTCAATTTAAAGTAGTTGACCTCGTTGAGAGATTTCAAACTCATGTTGACACAACCTTTTCATCTATTTTTGTCAAATGACATAAAAAGAAGGATTTGAAGTCACTAGACGGACAAATCCAACCATTGCTTTTTTATTTAATTTTTTATAGTAGGAACTACACAGCTAACTGACGTAATTGATCGGGGCGGAAACCAACAATGGTGGTTGCTTCTGAAGTCACAACAGGGACACTTTGGAAACCTTGTTCCTTTAACCAGTCGATGGCGGTCGGTTCGTTATCTAAGTTGATTTCTTCAAAAGAAATTTGATTATCGGTTAAAAAGCGTTTGGCCATTTTACATTGGATGCAGTTGTTTTTTGAAAATAATTTGATATTCATTGTGTGTTCCTCCTTAAACATTTCGGACTAAATCTTATAAACTTAGTATAGTCTTGTTTGAAATAAAGTCAACCAATAAATACTATATCTTGTGTTTGTGAAATGAGAAAACACTAATTGTTGTGGTTTTTAAAAAGACTTTTAAGAAAGAAGGCTAGTAGAAAAGCACGTTTGGGAATGGTGAAAGAAGGTGAAAGAAAATCATTTTTTAACGGATTGTGAAAAAATAGATATGCAGCTACTGATTTACACGAAAAGAAAGTCCATAAAAAAGAAGCCGCGAGAACCGTTTTCAAAATGCTTGCGCACCAACAGTTCTCCGACTTCGTGGGTTTGGCACCCATGGGACGTGAGGGGTTCGAACCCGCGACCCGCTGATTAAGAGTCAGCTGCTCTACCAACTGAGCTAACGTCCCGTAAGACTACTTTTTTATGATAGCACTCTGGTTTTAAAAATGCAATCATTTCTCCAATGATTGCAAAAAAAAACACCTGGTTTTGTGGCATTAGAGCGCTGAATTTACTCATCAAATAAAACAAACTCTCGATATTTGTGTGATAAAATCGACAAAATAATATTTAATCCAATCATATTTTGCCCAGTATCAACAACAGGGCTAGGAATTTCGCTTACTTCATAATAAAGCTGAAAATTTGCATGATCATTTAGAAAGTTTTTACCAAAGCGTGTAACAGAACAAAGAGGCACTTGATTGCTGTTTAATAGTGTTTTGAATGGATAGTGTGTTGCCACTTAGTGAAGTAATAATAACTAAGTCTTCAGAAGTCAATGTATGTCTGATCATTTCAAAATTTGTTTCTCCTGAGATTAAAAAGTTCGGTCGACCCGATAAAAATAAATCATTAGAGAAATCTTTTGAATAATTATTTTGTGTAAAGCCGGTAGCGTAGATTAAGACATTCTTCGCTGTTTTTATTTGTGTAACTAAAACTTGAAACATAAAAAGTGCACACGAATCCCATGATATCAAGCAAATAACCCGATAATTTAGTTTCAA
>CAYNOA010000272.1:0-2311 GCA_964398695.1 uncultured Enterococcus sp.
ATGGTAAATACCGACCTAGTCGCGGAAGATTCAATTCAACGTTGGGACGATTTATAGAATTTCCGAGCGAGAAAACCCACTATTTTAATGGTGGGATGATAGCTCGGAGACGTACTGTAAGAATGTAGGGAAACTTGCATTTAGTGACTATCGAAAAACTCTGATAATCCAACAAAGAAACTGAATTGCTGGGAACTCGTAAAGCTAACTTAACGAAAACGTCAGGATAACCAAACCTAAGCGTGAACGTGGCGAAAGCAGAAAAAATAAGTTAGATGACATAAGGTTAAATCCTAAGTGTTTAAATAATCGGAAATCAGCAGCCAAGCCTAGAAATAGGAAGGTTCAACGACTATTCCTCGTGAGGGAAGTACACCTAAGCAGGTGGAAGTGGTTTCGCCGTACTGGGTCATGCCAACGGATAAGATATAGTCTGTGCTTGCATGAAAGTGTAAGAAGTTCATAAGAGAACTGCATAGGAAGTAGCGAGCCTGTGTGAACAAAACTCCACACGATAAAGTTAAACTGTTTTAATATTTAGTGTACAAAATAATTGATTTAATACACAACTTAATGTATAATCAAATCATGGATAACGAATACAGATATTCTAAAACAACTGTTTCGTTAATCAATTACCACTTTGTTTTTTGTCCTAGGTATCGTCGGAAAATATTTGTCAATTCCGAAGTGGACGTTAGATTTAAACAACTCGTATCAGAAATATGTCATGATAACGAGTGGGATATTTTAGCAATAGAAACAGACAAAGATCATTGTCATTTGTTCATCAATGTTCAACCAACAGAATCACCAGCTTCGATAATGAAGGTGATTAAAGGTAAGACATCAAAAGAACTTAGACAAGAATTTGAACACTTGAGCAAAATGCCGAGTGTTTGGACTCGTTCATACTTTGTGTCTACTGCTGGGAATATATCTAGCGAAACAATCAAACGATATGTAGAGAACCAAAGAACAAGATATTGATTAAGTTAAGGAGGTGTACAGAAATGAAAAAGGCTCATAAGATTAGAATTTATCCGAATAAAACACAAGAAATTCAATTTCAAAAAACATTTGGTTGTGTTCGTTTCTATTGGAATTTTCTATTAGACCAACGAATTACTAATTATCAAATGAAAAAGGAAGATGAGCATTATGTTGAAAATAAAACAACGTATGCTACATTGAAGAAGCAAGAAGAATATTCTTGGCTAAAAGAAATTGAAGCTCAACCATTAAGTCAGGTGAATATGGATTTAAATAAAGCGTACAAGAATACGTTTAAATCTGGCTTTGGATTTCCAAAATTCAAAAGCAAGAAGAAATCTAAAAAGTCCTATCGAACGGCTATGGGCATAAAAGTCAATGGCCGATACTTCTACGTATCAAAAGTTGGTTGGGTAAAAATGGCTGAAGAGTTACGATTCAACGGTAAATTAATGAACGTAACCATCAGTCAATCTAAATCTGGTAAATATTTTGCGACGTTTTTAATAGACACTGAAAACTTCACAAAAGAGCCAGTTAATCAATCTATTGGATTAGATTTAGGTTTAACACATTTCTGTATTACATCCGCAGGAGAAAAGATAGGCAACCCAAAATACTATCGTAATCTTGAAAAAAGACTAGTCATTGAGCAACGAAAACTTTCAAAACGTTTAGATGTAGCTAAAAAATATCATCGAAAATTAGATGATTGCAAAAACTACCAAAAGCAAAAGTTGAAAGTCGCTCGCATCCATGAAAAGATTCAAAATCAAAGAACGAACTTTTTACATCAACTATCTTCAAAATTAACCGACGAGAATCAAGTCATTTGTATTGAAGATCTGAATATAAAAGGAATGATTAAGAATCATAAGTTAGCTAAATCAATTGCAGATGCGTCATGGAGTGAATTTGTTCGACAATTAGAATACAAAACCGAATGGAAGGGTCGTCAATTAATTAAGATCGACCGTTTCTTTCCAAGTTCTCAAATTTGTTCATCTTGCGGTCATAATGACGGTAAGAAAGAACTTGATATAAGAGAATGGCAATGTTCTAATTGCAATACGATTCATGATAGAGACATTAACGCAAGTATAAATATTAAAACCGAAGGACTTTCGGGGATAGCTTAGTCAATTTAGTGCCATTAGGTGCTATTACCTAAGAACCCCACGACTTTAGTCGTGTGGAGTGTCAGGGAACCCAGCATTTAAAAATAGCATTTTAGTGCTCGATGGTTCGCGCGAAACCATGGGGATTAGTATGCAATCACTTGGTGTGTCCTTAAATGAAAAAAATCCACAGAAAATTT
>CAYNOA010000273.1:0-2307 GCA_964398695.1 uncultured Enterococcus sp.
AAAAGCAATTTTCCCCCAAAGTAAATCGGGTCGTTGCTTTAATTCGGGTAAATACGCTTCCAATTCACCGGTCTGCGTCCATTGCGCAAATAGCAATTTGCCGGCTAAATGTTCGAGCGTTTCTCCTTCACTAAAAACGTCACAGTTGCTTAAGTGACGGTGGGCAAAGTGCGCCCTTTTAATCGATCCCTGCTTTAAAAGCACTTCCCCTTGGCAACTCGGGCAATAATACTGCTCGTTTTCTTTTTTAAAGCAAACATTGGCCAGCTTTCTTTCACCGGCTTGCGTTTGTGCAATCAACATTTCTTCTCCCCCTTTCTTAACTAGCTTCGCAAAAACGACGCCATTTTTTTATTCAGAAAAAATAAAAAAGCCACAGATTAAATATCTGTGACTCTTGCATTTTAAGCTAAAAAATAACGGCGGGTGGTTTCTAAGGCATCTTCACTCATAATCACTTGCCCATGTTCCAATAAAACTTCTTCGGTCACCGAGCTCAAACGGGCAAACTCCGCAATCAGCGCCACTTTATTTTTAATTTCGCCTTCGAATAGTTCATCTGAAAAAGCCAGGCTTAAAAAGTAATGATCATTCACTAAGTAAAGACTATTCTTCACTTCGGCTAAATCGAGGGCACTCGCTAAATAAATTACCGCTTCAAAATTGAGTAGTTCAAACACATATTTTCGCGGAATTTCTTTTATTTTTTTTGTAATTTTTTTTGATTTCGATTTCGATTTTTCTTCTGGTTCATCCTCAAATACTTCTTCTGACTGGACGGCTTCCTCGCCTTCCATCACTTCAAGAAGTTCTTCAAGTTGAATTTCTTCTTCATCCATCAGGTCGTCATCGAACTCCGAAAATTGATGTTCCTCTAGATGTTGTGCTAGGAAGTCAAAAGGATTCCCGTCTTCCTCACCGATATTTTTACTAATATACAACTCTAGCCCGCCATCTTTGGGCAACACTTGAAAAGTAACTGCTTCACTGCCACGAAACGCGCCTTCCACATCCACTTCTTCTAAAACACTATAAAAGAAGTCTTCAATTTCTTGTCGATCCGTTAGCAAATTTAAAAAATTAAACCCGCGCGCAGATAAATCTTCAGGCTTTAGCACTACCCGGATAGTATTTTCATTAATATGTTCCATTTCCATCGTTCTTTCCACCTCACTTTCAATGACTCTATTTAATTGTAGCGAAAGAAAAATAAAAGTAAAGAAAAAACGTTGATTTCACAAAATCCTCTACGTTTTCTCAAAATTTTAAAGAAAAAATTTAACAAACGAAAAAACTGAAACAAAGTTTGCTTCAGTTTTTGTGTTTAATTATTATAATCCGGACATCAACTGTGCTTGACGTAATTCAAATTGACGAATGTCTCTTGGTAAGAAGCGTCGAATTTCGTCCTCGTTAAAACCAACTTGAAGGCGTTTTTCATCCACCATAATTGGTCGACGTAACAAGCCTGGGTTTTCTTGAACTAGTTTTAGTAACTCTCGAAGTGGCAAATCATCTAAATCCATGTTTAACTTTTGAAACACTTTCGAACGAGTTGAGATGATCTCTTCTGTTCCATCTTCCGTCATCTGCAAGACAGACTTCAACTCGTCTAATCCTAAAGGTTCGGAAAAAATATTACGTTCAGTGAAAGGAATTTCGTGCTCAATTAACCAGGCACGAGCTTTGCGGCATGACGTACAGCTTGGGGAAGTATATAGTGTCAACAACGTGCATCACTCCTTTTCTTATTCAAAAAACAGCAGAACAGCAAACAATATGTTTCATTGATGTATCTATTATAGCGCACCTCATGAGAAATTACTAGACTTCTTTTAAAAATACTTTTTCGGCTTAAACAAAGCAAGAATAAGGATTGTTTGTCTCCTTCTGATTTTGTCTAGTTATTTTCTCATTTTAATTTAATTGAAACAGTTCCAATAACTGTTATAGTTTTTTTGGCTAAAAAACCTTGATTTAGGCGGGTGCTGTTGTATTTTCATGAAATTGCGCATCATATAATTTCTGATAGGCGCCTTGTTTAGCCATTAAGGCTTGATGGGTTCCTTGCTCGATAATCCCTTGCTCACTCATCACAATAATACGCGTCGCCTGTTTAATCGTTGCCAAACGATGGGCGATAATTAACGTCGTTCGCCCTTTGGCTAATGAATTTAACGACTCTTGGATGACGGTTTCGGTTTCCGTATCTAAAGCCGAGGTCGCCTCGTCCAAAATTAAAATAGGGGGATTCTTTAAGAACATCCGGGCAATCGCCACCCGTTGTTTTTGCCCACCGGAAAGCTT
>CAYNOA010000274.1:0-2298 GCA_964398695.1 uncultured Enterococcus sp.
AAAAAGCCACATCTTTTACGATTTCACCCGCTTGTGTCGTCCGAACATCTTCATTGCCTAAGATGGCTACTTCAATTTCGCGTGCTTCAATCCCTTGTTCAATGACCGCTCGGTTATCAAATTTATAAGCTTCAATTAGTGCTGCTTGTAGTTCTTCACGATTTTCAGCTTTTGAAATTCCCACACTTGAGCCCATATTTGCCGGTTTGACAAACATCGGGTAAATCAAGGAGCCTTCACATTGTTCAAAAATTTTCTTCGGATTTTCTTTCCATTGGCTCTTTAAAACCGGCACAAATGGTACTTGCGGAATGCCTGCTGCTTGTAATAAATATTTGGTGGTAATTTTGTCCATCCCACACGCACTCGTTAAGACACCTGCGCCAATGTAAGGCATGCTCAAAGTTTCTAAAAACCCTTGAATCGTGCCATCTTCGCCATTCGGACCATGAAGTAATGGGAATACAATCGCCTCTTCTTCTTGAATGGCGCACGGTTGAATGACTGCTGCATTTTCAGGCGTTAAGTCTAAAACCGCGGCACTTGTTGGCTCCTCCGACAATAGCGGGCCTTTTAGCCATTGACCAGTTTTGGTTAAATACACTAATTGCACTTGGTAATAATTGTAATAAACGGCATTTAAAACAGAAAAAGCCGATAATTTCGAAACATCGTGTTCTGCACTTTGACCGCCATATAATAAAATAATTTTCAAAACGCGTCCTCCTACTATTTCCTACTTCTTTGAATTTACGCATTTATTCCTTTGATATTCTAGCACAAAAAAGCTCATTCGAACATAGTTTCCAGCAAAAAAGATGTAAGGGTTTTCTTGTTAATCGTTCATTTCACTTAGTTGTTGCGTCAGCAAGATCTGCGCTAATTCAGTAAAAAAGTGCTGACGATCTTGTGTCGTAAAAGGTTTCGGACCTTTCGTTTTTTTTCCTGCTTTTCTTATTTGCGCACTTAAGTAGCGTTGCATCAATAACTGATCGATTGTCTCTGGTAAATATTCTTGACCACTATGATGAAAAACACGCACTTTTTTAGGTAAGGCTAAAGAGGCTAAGCCATAATCCTGAGTAATTAAAATATCCCCTACTTGAATTTCTTTGACAATTTGATAATCGGCCCGATCTGCCCCCTTATCAACATAAATGAACGCGACCTCTTTAGGGTATTCTTTCATTGTATAGTGATCAATGCTTGTGACAATTAAGACGGGAATCTTAAATTTTTGTCCCAGTGCAATGACTTCTTCTTTGACTGGCGAACCATCGCCATCAATTAATAAACGCATCTCTTTCTCCTTATAAAATTTAACTAGGCAAAAAAAACTGTGGTTTTTTAGGCCACAGTTTTTGATTAATCCACATAATTTGATTTCGAATCATTTAACCAAGCGTAGCCTAACCCCATAATCAAGCCACCACCGATATAATTTCCGATTAAAGCAAATGTCAAGTTATGAATAATATTGCCCAAGGTCATCGCCTCAAGCGTTCCGTGGGAAGCAAAGTAAGCAAGTGAAAATGACGAGAAGTTCGCAATAACGTGTTCAAAGCCTAAGAAAGCAAAAATGAAAATAATAAAAATAATAGCGGCCACTTTCCCCGCATCATCCTTCATGCGCATACTAACTAAAACAGCAATGTTTACCACAATGTTCGCAAAAATTCCTTCGATAATAATTTGGGTTGTTGGTTTGGTTAATTTTGCCGTAATCGATTCAAATAGATAGCTATCGGCTGGTAGATTTTGAAAAGGTCCCGTTAAAGAAATTAAATACCCAAAAATAAGACCACCAATTAAATTAAATAAAATACAGGTAAATAAAATCTTCGCGGCCATTTTGAAACTTAAACGTCGGCGATAGTACCCTACGGTCATATAAAGCATATTTGATGTCCCAAGTTCTGCATTCATATATAAAATCATCACTAAAGACCAACTAAACATAAACGCATACAGCATTTTACCTAAACCGTGAGAAATAGCCTCCCCTTTAATTCCGATACTAAAAGCAACGGCTGTTCCCAATGTTAAAAATAAACAAGCGAGTACCGCACGTAAAGCATATCGAATATAACTCATTTCAATTAAATCAACTTTTTTCCCGATTGAAGCATCAATTTTTTCAAACAATGGCGAAATTGGATTCATTTTTTCATTTTCCTTTCGATATTATCCATTTTTATTTACTCATCTTTTTTATTTTAAAGAGGTTTATTTAAATTGTAAAGTGAATTGTGAAAAATATCTTAATATTTTTTGACATTTTCAGAAAAAAATAAGTTT
>CAYNOA010000275.1:0-2293 GCA_964398695.1 uncultured Enterococcus sp.
CAGCGCTATTTACCAAGCCAATCCCGAGATTATCCAAACAAGTGAAGCATTCCATTTAGATCCTAGCGTTAAAAGCTATGACGTTTCGAAGTTTTCTGGGACCAAACCAGGTGGATCGATAACGATTAACAATATAACTTTTACTGCGCCAACCGAAACCATCACTTCTTATTGGGCCAAAAATGGGCCGGCTGATATTAGCTTTAAATTTGGCATTGGTGGTACGGACGCCAACTATACTGATTACTGGAAATCGGTTATTCCAAAAACTAAATAGTTTAATTTTATAGGGTAAATATGGTAGAAAAAAAAGATGATAAGAAAGACACGAATAACAAAAAAGAGACCTCTTCTGATAACAAAGATACAGAAGATGAAAAAGACACCCCTGAAGAAAATAAAAAAGAATAATAGGAAGGACTGTGACAAAAGTGAGTCACAGTCCTTCCTATTTCTATTTTGTAGAGTTTCTTTTTGCAATACCATAAGGAAGAACGATTGTTTTTTCTTCTACTTCTTCTTTATTCATTAATTTCGTCAATAAACGCATAGAAACGGCACCAATGTCATATAATGGTTGCGTCACGCTTGATAATTTTGGTCGAGCTACTTCTGTTAAAAGTGAATTATTACTTGTAATAATTTCAAATTCTTCTGGTACTTTTACGCCTTGATCAATCAAACCATCTAAAATACCAATCGCTAATTCATCGTCTGTTACATAAGCTGCTGTAGCACCGCTGTTTAACAAGCGCTCAACTAAAGATAAACCATCCTTAAATGAGTAAGGCGATTCAAAAACTAGGCCTTCTGAGTAGTCTAAATCGTTTTCTTTGAGTGCTTCTTTATAACCTGATAAACGATATTGACCATTGATCGCGTCAATTAATGCCCCACTAACAAAAGCGATTTTTTTGTTGCCATTTTTAACTAAAAGAGAAATCGCATCTTTAGTTGCTTCCTTATAATTAATATTCACACTGCCGACTTGCTGGTCTGGATCAATTGAACCGGCAAGAACAACTGGTGTTTTTGAACGTGAAAACTCCCCACGCACTTCATCTGTGATCCGGTGTCCCATAAAAATAACGCCGTCTACTTGTTTGGCTAATAAATTATTTAAAACATTGACCTCTTTCATGCTATCGCCATCAGAGTTTGCCAAAATAATATTATACTTGTACATTGTAGCCACGTCATCAATGCCGCGCGCCAATGAAGCAAAAAACATATTACTGACGTCCGGAATAATTACGCCAACCGTTGTTGTTTTTTTACTTGCTAAACCACGAGCGACCGCATTCGGACGGTAATCTAGGCGATCAATCACTTCCAATACTTTTTTACGAGTTGCTGGTTTAACGTTTGGATTACCGTTAACCACTCGTGAAACAGTCGCCATTGAAACGTTGGCTTCTCTAGCGACGTCATAAATGGTAATTGTTTGTTTATCCATTTTTTTATCTCCTCGTTATTTCATTTTCTGAAAACCTTGTTTACATTTCTTAGTTAGAATAGCAAATTTTGACCCAATTTGCAACCGTTTTAGTTTCATTTTCATGAAAATTATTGCTAATTTCTTTCTAGAATTGTTTCTAGAAAGAATAACGAAAGAATGGTAAGATATACATGAGTTTTAGAAAGAAGGGAATTTATGAACCAAGAAAAAATTAATGAATTAAAACAATGGATGTTACAAACAAACACTGATTTAGCTTACGTTAGCTCCCCACAATCCATTGCCTACTTTACTGGCTACGAAAGTGAGCCCCACGAACGGGTCTTAGCGCTTTTCATTAGTTTAACACAAGAGCCTTTTTTATTCACACCGGCACTAGAAGCCGAGGCAGCTAAAAAGAGTCATTGGAAATATGATGTCGTGGGTTACCTTGATACACAAAACCCTTGGGAAATTATCGCTAAAGAAATTACGACACGCTATGGTGTACCAAGGGAATTTGCCCTAGAAAAAAACACCCTTTCATTAGATCGTTTTGAACGACTAGCTAATTTATTTAGTCAAACTCGTTTTTCAAATGATTTGACTCCTAGAATTCAACAAATGCAATTAATTAAAACACCAACTGAAATTGAAGGCTTAATTTCTGCAGGACGTTGGGCTGATGTTGCTTTTGAAATTGGATTTTCAGCAATAAAAAACGGCGCCATGGAGCAAGAAATCGTAGCTGAAATTGAATACCAACTCAAGCGGCGTGGTGTGAAAAAAATGTCATTTGATACGATGGTCTTAGCCGGACCAAACGCAGCTGATCCACATGGTGAACCTGGAAAT
>CAYNOA010000276.1:0-2286 GCA_964398695.1 uncultured Enterococcus sp.
CAGCGTCTAGAAGAAAACTTAAATGTACATGTGGATTGGACGAATTATAATGCCGATTTTGTTGAAAAAAGAAACTTAGATATTGCCAGTGGCGATTTGCCAGATGCCATCTTTAATGCTGGTGCAGGGGACTACGATTTATTAAATTGGGCAGAAAGTGGCGTCATTATCCCTGTTGAAGACTTAATCGAACAATACATGCCGAACTTGCAAAAGATTTTCGATGAACATCCAGAATATCGCTCGTTATCGACAGCGCCAGATGGACACATTTATTCCTTCCCTTGGATTGAAGAATTGGGACAAGGAAAAGAATCAATTCATACCGTCAATGATATGGCTTGGATTAATATGGATTGGTTAGAAGCGTTAAATCTAGAAGTCCCACAAACGACAGATGAACTAATGACTGTTTTGGAAGCATTTAAGACGCAAGATCCCAATGGGAATGGTGAAGCCGATGAAATTCCTTTTAGCTTTATCAACGATGGAGGAAATGAAGACTTAAAATTATTATTCGGAGCGTTTGGTGAAGGGGACAACGATGACCATTTAGTCGTCGACGATCAAGGAAATGTTCAATTTACAGCAGATAAAGAAGGCTATAAAGAAGCCATCAAATATTTCAATGAAATGTACGAAAAAGGCTTAATCGATGCAGAGGCATTTGAACAAGACTGGAATACCTACGTTGCAAAAGGAAAGGAACATCGCTATGGGGTGTACTTTACTTGGGATAAGGCAAATATTTCTGGTATGAATGAGTCGTATGATGTTTTACCCGTGCTAGCTGGACCTGACGGAAGAAAACATATTACACGTACAAACGGCATGGGCTTTTCGCGTGATCGCTTTGTCATTACCAGTGCCAATAAGAACTTGGAATTAACCGCGCGCTGGGTAGATCAAATGTACGATCCGATACAATCGGTACAAAACAACTGGGGAACTTATGGCGATACGGAACAAGCCAATATTTTCGAATTGAAGGATGGCATGTTGCACCATTTAGATTTAGCTGGAGAAGCACCAGGAGAACTCCGTCAAAAAACAGAAGCAGCCGGACCGTTAGCTATTCTAGATTCCTATTATGGCACGATCACTACGATGCCTGATGATGCCAAATGGCGTTTGGATTTAATGCATGAGAACTACTTACCGTATGTGAACAATGAAAACAATTATCCAAAAGTCTTTTTAGAAAAAGAACAAACGGATCGCTTGGCAAAAATCGAAACGGATATGTGGGATTATATTTATCGTAAGCGTGCAGAGTGGATTACGAATGGCAAAATTGATCAAGAATGGGATGAATATTTAGCCGAGCTTGACCGAGTGGGCATCAACGAATGGTTAGAAATTAAACAAGCAGGTTATGATACTTTCCTGAAAGGAGCAAAATAATTGTTAGTAAGTGAAAAAACAGCTTTAGAACAAGCGAATCATTTTATTAAGGAAAATCGAGAAAACGTCCATCCTCGGTATCGTCCGCATTATCATATGGCAGCGCCTATTGGTTGGTTAAACGATCCCAATGGTTTTGTCTATTATGAGGGGGAATATCATTTGTTTTATCAATTTTATCCTTATGATAGCCAATGGGGACCAATGCATTGGGGCCATGCCAAATCAAAAGACCTGGTTCATTGGGAAGAATTGCCGATCGCATTAGCGCCAGATCAATGGTATGACAAAGATGGTTGTTTTTCAGGTAGCGCGATTGAAAAAGAGGGTAAATTGTATTTAATGTATACGGGGCATGTCGTTGAAGAAAATATTGTCACGCAAACGCAATGTATGGCCGTTTCGAGCGATGGCATCCACTTTGAAAAAGCAACAGCGAATCCGGTAATCGGAGCTGAGTTATTAGCGAACGAAGGAAGCATTCATGATTTTCGTGATCCAAAAGTCATTCAGCATGATAACCGCTATTATAGTGTCATTGCAACCAAAACCGTTGATAATCGTGGGAAAATTCTTTTGTTCGTCTCGGATGATTTGTTGGAATGGGATTTTTATTCCGTTTTACTGGAAGGAGAAGCGGATCAAGGAATTATGTGGGAATGTCCTGATTTATTTCACTTGGACGGAAAAGATGTGTTAATCATGTCACCAATTCAAATTAAGAAAAAAGAACACGAATACCACAACATTAGTTCAACCATGGCGTGTATTGGAACTATGGATTGGGCCAGTGGTCAGTTGGCGGTAGAAACTTTCCATGAAATGGATTTTGGCATGGATTATTATGCACCGCAAAGCTTGCTGGATGATAAAAATCGTCGG
>CAYNOA010000277.1:0-2243 GCA_964398695.1 uncultured Enterococcus sp.
TAAGAAGGAAAGCACGAAAATTGTTCTTCAAATTTTTGTGCTTTTTTAGCTTATTTCCGCAGAAGCTACTTCTGCCACACCGTTTGTTCGTAAATAAGGGACTGTGACTCACCTTTGTCACGGCGCTTTTTCTTGTTTTTTGCTTAAAGGGTTAAAGAAAACTCGGTAAAAGGCTTTATTTTTTGAATAACAAAAAGTATACTATCTTTGTGTATCAAGCGACATGCAATGCGATTTTTGAAAAAATAAAACAAAAATGAATCCAATTGTATAGGAAAATGGAGGAAATCAAATGTCAGGACTTCAAAAGTTTTTTGTCTGGTTTTTAGGAATTTTACTAGTGTTAGTGGCAGTAATCACCGTTGTTGTGGGGAAAGTCTACCTTGATGTAAAGGGTAGTATGAATGAAACCTATGAAGAAGTTGAGAACAAACGAACCGACACCGGGGTGAAACGTCAAGAAGAACTAAATCTAAGTGAGCAACAACCTTTTTCAGTTTTATTACTAGGAGTGGATACTGGTGATTTGGGTCGAACAGAGCAAGGACGCTCGGATACGATGATGTTAGCAACCGTCAATCCGCAAAACAAAGAAACCGTCATTACCAGTATTCCCCGAGATACCTATATGGAAATTGTTGGTCACGGCACCACGGATAAAATCAACCATGCCTATGCGTTTGGTGGACCGGCCATGTCGATGGACAGTTTAGAAAAATTCTTTAATGTGCCGATCGATCATTACATATCGATTAATATGCAAGGCGTTAAAGATTTAGTCGATGCAGTTGGCGGGGTGGACGTGAATAATGATTTGGAATTTGAATACGATAACCACCACTTTACTCTAGGTCCAATCCATTTGACTGGCGAAGAAGCCTTGGCTTTTTCACGGATGCGTTATGAAGATCCACGTGGCGATTACGGTCGTCAAAAACGGCAACGCGATGTGGTCGCAGCGGTCGTCAAAAAAGCACTCTCGTTAGAAGGCGTGACTCAATATCAAGCCGTGTTGGACGCGGTTTCAGCGAATATGGTTACCGACTTAGATTTTGGCGCAATGCAAAAGATTGCCCTAAACTATCGGGATGCGTTTGGTAAAATTTCAAACGATCAAATCATGGGCGAGGGCACGATGATTGAGGGCGTGTCTTATCAAATCGTTTCCGATGAAGAGCTAGCCCGAGTTCAAGGCGAATTAAAAAGACAATTAGGCATCGAATAAAAATCAAAAAATAGGCCGTCCAGGTATAATACCTCGGACGGCCTATTTTTTGATTCGATTCATAACTTTATATATCTATAATATATCCCCTTAAATAAATCCCTTTATAGACCTCTATAATAAAACTAAAAAATAATAAGTGTTTTAATCGTTCTTATTAAAAAATTAGGTTATTTATTAATCAACACCTATCACTCATTGCTTTTTTTAAAAATAAATTATTTTATATTTTTCTGTTAGATAAGGGGGTTTATTTATCTATAAATAACCTAATCAGATAGGCACCAATCAAAAAATAATAACGCCCCTTCTTTTTTCAGAATAAAAAAACATTTTTTGCTAAAGTCCATAACAAAGAAGTTACATTTCAGTTAAAAACCATTGACTTTTTAACGTATTTTTATTTTTTTCTAAATTTCGCCAAAATTTAGAGAAGAAAGTCTTCCTTTTAGTTCCAACAATCAGTATACTAAATCTGTGTGTATTTTGATGAGGCGAAGAAGGAAGAAAACTTTGCATTTGGGGGAAGCCAATGACAAAAAAACAAAAGACATGGATTGCTGTTCTGGCGGTATTATTAATACTTGTGACCGGAGTCAGCATTGTGGTAGCTCAATTTTACCTAGATATCCGTAGTTTTACCAATGAAACGCATAAAAGTGTGACGAAAGAACGAACAGAGACGGGTGTTTCAAGAAACACCGAAATCGACTTTGGTGACCGGACGCCTTTTTCGGTCCTCCTTTTAGGTGTAGATACGGGTGAGGAAGATCGAACGGATCAAGGACGGTCCGATACGTTGATGTTAGCCACCATCAATCCAAATACGAAAACAACCGTTTTAACCAGTATCCCACGCGATACCTACACAGAAATAGTCGGGTATTATGATAATAGTTATGATCAATTTTATGATAAAATGAATCATGCTTATGCTTATGGCAGCGTGGCGATGGCGATGGATACCGTTGAAAAGTTATTAGATGTGCCAATTGATTATTATGTCGCCCTTGACTTT
>CAYNOA010000278.1:0-2234 GCA_964398695.1 uncultured Enterococcus sp.
TAAAGGACTTTTTTGTTTCATGGAATAGATAAAAATTTTAATGCAACACTAGTGTGTGAATATAATGAGAAAATTATTATAAATCGGGGTTTTCTAAGCGCTCATTTCAAAAGAATTTTTACCCTTCAAATAAAAGAAAAAAATCGATTTGAAAGACGGTTCTTTCAAATCGATTTCCCAAAAATGGTTTCTCTCGTTAACCAAGAGATTAATCTGCTTTTTTCTTTTTCTTCGCTGCTTTTTCACGCTCATTTTTATTCAAGATTTGTTTACGCAAGCGAATGCTTTCTGGCGTCACTTCACAGTACTCATCTTCGTTTAAAAATTCCAGTGATTCTTCTAGCGTTAATTTTTTTGGTTTTTTAATCACGGATGTTTGATCTTTGGTTGCTGAACGAACGTTTGTCATTTGTTTCGCCTTTGTAATATTGACAGTCAGGTCATTTTCTCGCGAGTTTTCGCCAACAATCATTCCTTCATAGACTTCTGTTCCAGGTTCAACAAAGACCGTTCCACGCTCTTCCACACTCATAATCGAGTACGTTGTTGCTTTGCCTGTATCAATTGATACAAGTGCGCCATGATGACGACCACCAATTTGCGCTTGAATCATCGGTAAGTATTGATCAAAAGTATGGTGTAAAATACCATAGCCACGCGTCATCGATAGGAATTCCGTGGTATAGCCAATTAAACCACGAGCCGGGGCTAAGAAAATAATCCGAACTTGACCATTACCAGTATTAATCATATCTTGCATTTCTGCCTTACGAAGACCAAGAGATTCAATGACTGATCCCATATATTCTTCGGGTGTATCAATTTGAACACGCTCAAACGGCTCACATTTCACACCATCGATTTCACGTTCAATGACTTTTGGACGAGATACTTGTAATTCATAGCCTTCACGACGCATATTTTCAATTAAAATTGACAAATGCAACTCTCCACGACCAGAAACAATCCAAGAATCTGGGCCAATTGGGTCAATTCTTAAAGAAACATCGGTTTGCAATTCATCCATCAAGCGTTCTTCAATCTTACGTGCCGTAATAAATTTCCCTTCACGACCAGCAAATGGTGAATTGTTGACTAAAAAAGTCATCTGCAAAGTGGGTTCATCAATGTGTAAAATTGGCAAGGCTTCTTGATGATCAGCTGGCGTGACGGTTTCACCAACAAAGATATCTTCCATACCAGATACGGCAATTAAGTCACCGGCTTTTGCTTCTTGTATTTCCACGCGATCAAAACCTAAGAAACCTAAAAGTTTGGTTACACGGAAGTTTTTCACGGAACCATCAAGTTTCATTAATGATACTTGGTCGCCTACGCGGACTGTTCCACGAAAGACACGGCCAATTCCGATTCGACCAACATAGTCATTGTAATCAAGTAAAGACACTTGGAATTGTAATGGTTCATCGCTATTATCAACTGGGGCTGGAATATGTTCAATAATTGTGTCAAAAATATGATTCATCGTTGGTTCTTGGTCAGCTGGGTCATCAGATAGACTTGATGAGCCATTTAATGCGGACGCATAAATAACTGGGAAGTCTAATTGATCATCTTCTGCACCAAGCTCGATAAATAATTCTAAAACTTCATCAACCACAAATTCCGGACGCGCCGATGGTTTATCAATTTTATTAACGACAACAATTGGGGTTACGCCTTGTTCTAATGCTTTTTTCAAAACGAAACGAGTTTGTGGCATCGTTCCTTCATAAGCATCCACCACTAAAATAACACCATCGACCATTTTCATAATCCGTTCAACTTCACCACCAAAGTCCGCATGGCCTGGTGTATCCAAGATGTTGATCCGGGTGCCATTATACTCAACGGCTGTATTTTTTGCTAAAATTGTGATTCCGCGCTCTTGTTCAATCGCATTTGAGTCCATTGAACGCCCTTTATCTTGACCTCGATCTTTGATGGCATGAGATTGTTTTAATAACTCATCAACCAAAGTAGTTTTCCCGTGGTCAACGTGGGCGATAATCGCGACATTGCGTAAATCATTTCTGTATTTCAATTAAGTTTACTCCTTTTTTCTTATGGCATTACATTCGACGAGTAATTATAACAAAAAAACTTTCTGAAATATAGTGAAAAGTTTTCAATTTATAAAAAAATTTCAAGAATCCCAAGGCAGCGCGACCGAAAGAGCTGCTGAGAAATCTTTATAGGATTCTCTTTCAGCTAATCGGTGCAAGCGACGCGAT
>CAYNOA010000279.1:0-2213 GCA_964398695.1 uncultured Enterococcus sp.
AAATCGCGAATATCAAAGCTATAGATGGTTAATAATAAGAAACTAAATTCTTGATTGAATACTTCTTCATCTAATTGTTTGGGTAACAATTGTTTAAACTGTTTTTTTAAATTAGAAACTAAATGGTGTTGATGAATAATCAAATTGAGTTCAGGAATAATGTTTGGTGAAGGCAGGTAATCTTTTTCAATCCGCGTAAGACAAACGCCTAGCCAAAGTCGATAGTACTCTCTTTGAAGGGGGGAAAGCGGGATTTGAAGTAAAGAGTCGATTTCCTGCAAAAGCCCATCAAATTGTTCTTTGTTACTACCTAGTGGCCAATCAAAATCATTGTAAGTATTCCAAAAAAGACTGACAAATAAAAACCGAATCTGGCGTTCATTTCCAACGAGGTTAAAACCCTGTCCAAGATCAAGGGTCAAGTTAAACTGGGCCAACATATTTTTGAGCTGGTTTAATTTTTTGTAAATTAAAGAATGACTAGTAAATCGTTCTTTGGCAAAAGTTTTGACGTCCAAAAAGTGCTCAGAAAAAAAATCAAATAAGAGCTGGTAATTGAGGCTATCTATTATATATACTTTCCGCAATGAAAGAACTTGGGAATCTTTTTCAAAATGTCGCTGTGTCGAAATACTACGAACAGGTGTTTCACATCGTTCAAAGACGATTGATATACGATGCTTTAGGCAATCGTTTTTCGCGGCTTCAATCGTTTTATCGACGGTGGGGTTAGAAACGCCCATCCGTTCAGCGAGTTCAGTAATTGAAAAAAAGCGGTCTTCGCTATCCAATACGTTTAATAATTGTAACTTTCTGAGTTGGAAATTATCCAAAAAATATTCCACTATTTATTCTCCACCTTACCAAATCAATGATTAGTAAATTTCTAACCTTGATTAAGCCACAAAAAGACAGGCGATTCAAGTAAAATGAGAAGTTTCACAAAAATAAAAAATAAAGAGGGTCCGTTTTTTATAAGTATTTATTTTTCAGGGGTTTTTTTATTTTTTTTTTTAGCCAGTACCGAACTTATATGTAAAGGTTATCGCTATGTTTCTGAAAAATAATTCGCTATAATTAAAGTGTCACATAGATGAAACGGAGGGATAGGAATGTCAAAGACTAGGCTAGTTGAAACATTTACAAAGCTCGTGCAAATTGATTCAGTTTCGCGCAATGAAGGAGCGATTCATGCGTATTTGCACGAGTTATTTTCAACAATTGGGTTGGAAGTAACAGAAGACAATAGCAAAGAGGCAACCGGGCTTGGTGGCAATAATATCATTGCGACCTACTACGGCAAGACCAAGCAGGAACCGCTATTTTTTTCATGTCATACGGATACGGTGACACCTGGGGTTGGGATTGAGGTCGTTGAAAAAGAAGGCGTTTTGTATTCAAAAGGGGACACGATTTTAGGAGCGGATGATAAAGCTGGGATTGCCATCTTAATTGAAGCGATGCAGCGAATTCAAGAAGAAAACATTGCCACTGGAAATATTGAAATTGTTTTGTCTCCAGGTGAAGAAATTGGTTTACTTGGAGCATCGGCGCTAGACATGCATTTAATTGAAGCAGATTATGGCTATGTACTAGATAGTGCTTTTGAGGTTGGGCGAGTAACCATTGCAAGTCCTACTTTGTTTATGTACGATGTGACCATTACCGGCAAAGCGGCTCACGCTGGATTAGAACCAGAAAAAGGCGTTTCTTGCGTTTCTATTTTAGCAGAAGCTCTGAAAAGCATCCCGATTGGTCGCTTAGATGAAAAAACGACAACAAATATTGGGGTCATTCAAGGTGGGGAAGCAACGAATATTGTGATGGACAAGATGCTTGTTAAAGGGGAAGTGCGTGCCATTGATCCTAAAAGAGCGGATCAATTAGTTGCACAAATGCAAGGTGCTTTTGAAGACGCGGCGGAAAAATTTGGCGGCCAAGTCGCAATTAATGTGAAAAAAATGGCAACTGGATTCCATATTGGCGATGAAGAACCTGTGATGCAATTATTTATTCAATCAGCGGAAAAATTAGGTTATGAAGTCATTCGTGAAATTAGTGGTGGAGGCAGCGACGCCAACATTTTTAACACTGGTGGAAAAACCTGTGTGAACTTTTCAATTGGTTACGACAAAATTCATACAACGGAAGAACTCGTTGTGATTGATGAAATGGAAAAAGCGGTAAATCTCGTGATTGAGCTATTACAACAA
>CAYNOA010000280.1:0-2209 GCA_964398695.1 uncultured Enterococcus sp.
GCCCGTCTGGTTAACTAAAATAGCTCCTTCACCACGCACGGCTTCGGTAATTAATAAAGAAGTTTCTTGTTCAACCGTTGGGTGGATTTGAATTTTGTCTAAATCAACCGTTTGTCCACCTAGAGCTTCAATCATTTTAATCCCATCACCAGTTGATCCGGCTTGGTTGGTCGTTACAAAACCAGCTAATTCCGGCTGATTTGCGACCACCATGTCCATATTTGCACCAAAGCCACCAGTTGTGACAATCACGGCTTTGGCATTGACTGTCTTTTCTTCGCCTTCAATTTTGACTTGAACACCAGAACTTTGTCCGTCTTTTTCATTGATTTTAATGACATCGGCATTGACAAAAAGTGGGATTTCGCGCTCATAGACGTTACGAATGAGGCCATCAACTAAGTACCCACCAATCGCTGAACCATCAGAAGGACGGTGCGTTCTTTGCGTGCTCATCCCCCCGGTAATTGTAATGTTATCTAAGGTAATCCCCATAGAGTCTAACCAATCGATGGCACTGGCAGAGTGATCGACAAAGTAGCGTAATAATTCTTGATCATTCGTTTCTGCGCCGCCTTTTAAGGTTTCATCAAAGAAAGCTTGATTGGAATCTTCAATCCCTTGTTCTTTTTGGAATTTTGTCTCAGAAGCATTCATGCCTGCCGAAGATTTTAAGGTGTTTCCACCAGCAATCGGCATTTTTTCTAGAATCACTGGATTGGCGCCTGATTCTTTGGCTTGAATCGCCGCTGCCATTCCCGCGCCACCCGCGCCAACAATAATGACGTCATAGGCTTCTTTTAACTCTGCAGGATCGGTGTACTGTTGTTCAGAAGCACCGGATGTTGTATCCGTTTTTTGGGTGCTTGATGAGCTGGCCGTTGAATTGGCCGACTGTCCGCTGTTACCACAAGCCGTTACTAGAAGTAGTGAAGAAAGTAACAATAAACTGCTAAAAATCTTTTTCATTTAAAAATCCCCCTTGTTTGTTCATGAATTAAGTATAACAAAATTTTGTTTTTTTTGAACAAATATTCACAAATAATGAAATAAAATGAGTGTTTTCTAATAGAATCAAGCCCTCTAACGAATGTATATATAAAAAAATACATATATGTTTGTGAAAAAAGTTATTAATAATTGGTTTTTAATTTAAGGAATCTTAAAAACATGCTATAATTAAAATAATTGAGAATCATTCTTAATGAAGGAGGGATGAACGATGGAAATTGATTTTTCAAAACCATTGTACGAATTAGTCAACCAATATCCAATTGTCAAAGAAATAATGTTAGAAATTGGTTTTAAAGAGATTACCCAGCCAGGGATGTTACAAACAGCCGGGCGTTACGTGACCATTCCTAAAGGCGCAAAGCTAAAGAAAATCCCGCTGGAACAAGTAATAGCCGCATTTGAAGCAAAAGGTTTTACGATTGTAGGGGGAAAATAAAATGGAACAACGAACGAAAGAAGACCGTCAAAATCGGATTGTTGAAATTTTATCTTTATTGCATGAAGGGGGTTCTTTTGAAGAGGCCAAACAACTCTTCATGGAAGAATTTGATGGCATTGACGTCACCGAAATTACTTCGGCTGAACGCGCATTAATTCAAAAAGGTTTAAACCCAGCGGAAATTCAACGTTTATGTAACGTCCACGCGGCCGTCTTTAAAGGCTCAATTAATGAAATTCATCATTCAAATGAAGAACACGGGCATCCAGGACATCCGGTGCATACGTTAAAATTAGAAAACCAAGTCTTACAATCGCTTTTGACGGATGAAGTCGATGGCGTGCTAGCTAAACTAAAAAAAGGTGATTGGTCATACAAAGAACGGTTAATCGCCGCCTTGACCGATCTTTTACAAATCGATAAACACTATGCCCGTAAAGAAACGTTATTTTTTAGTTACATGGAAAAATACGGCATTACAGCGCCGCCACAAGTGATGTGGGGTGTCGATGATGACATTCGTGATTTAATAAAAGCCTTATTGGCCTATGTTCAAAGCGACCAGGTAGCGTTTAATCCCTTATTTGAAAAATGGGAGAAGGTCAAAGAAGAAATTGAAGAAATGATTTTTAAAGAAGAAGAAATCATGGTACCGATGTGTTTAGACGTCTTTAGTTTAGCTGATTGGGAAAAAATTGCGGCCGACAGCTTTGAAATTGGTTTTGCTTATATTCCAGAACCACTTCCCTGGAAGGC
>CAYNOA010000281.1:0-2170 GCA_964398695.1 uncultured Enterococcus sp.
TGCATACCAACACCACTCTATTAAGGAAGGAATAAACGAATCAAAAGCAACACTTTAGCACGATTCGAAGCCAAGTCTACAGTTTTCAACGGCTAGCTTGGTATTTTTTAGAACGGTCAGGCTACCTAGGTAAACCGATGCTAAATGAAACAGGAAGTGCCCTTTTAATGCGGAAAGTACTCGCGCAATTAAGTGAGCAACTCATTTTATATCGTCGAGAAGTCAGCCAAAAAGGTTTCATTGCACAACTATTAGAGTTATACCAAGAATTTCAACTAGGAAATATTGAATTGCGTACCCTAGTGCTTCCTGATATCAAAGGAGAGCAGGCGGCCTTACAAGAGATTAATTTTCAAATGAAATTAAAAGAGTTACAATTAATTTTTTTGACTTATGAAAAAGAATTGGCCAACCGGGAGTTGCAGATTGAACAACCGCTTGTTTCTTTAACGAAGTTTTTAGCAAACGAGGAAGAAGAAGCGCAACCAATTCTTGCGCTACTTAAAAAAACAAAGTTCATTGTGAGTGGGTTTTCGAAATTTTCTGCCCAAGAATTGACGCTTTTACAAGTTTTAATGAAGCAAGCTCACTTATGCGTGGATGTAGTCCTAGATCAAGCAACTGGACGTTTTGAAGCCTATGATTTATTTTTTGAAGGGAAAGAAACGTATCAGTTGTTAAAGAAATTTGCTCAACAGCAACAGATACCGCTTTTCTTTAATCAAAAAGCCCCGAAATTAACCAACCTTGCCCCAGGTTTTCATGGATTAGAAGCTTACTGGCGCACAAATCAACCGGTTAAAATGGATTTAAATGATTTTATCCAAATTTGGCAAGCAGCCACGCCAGAAGAAGAGTTGCGTCAAATTGCAGTAGAAATCAAACGACTAATGGTTCAATCAAAAAATCAAGGACAAAATTTACGTTACCGGGATATTCAACTGTTAACGCTAAATCCAGCTGTTTACTATCCGCTATTACCCAGTATTTTTAAAGAAATGGCTTTACCGTTTTATTTAGATGAAAATAAAAAAATGGAAGAACATCCGTTAATTGAAATGATTGAAGCTTTGTTTTTATTGCCAAAGTATCATTATCGTTTAAAAGATATCTTCCGCTTTTTACGTTGTGAATTATATATCCCGAAAGATTGGTCGAATGAAGCAGTTTCCTGGCAAGAAGCGCGAAATCAATTTCGTCATCAGGTTGATTTGACAGAAAATGTCGCTTTGGCTCATCAATTTCAAGGGAACACTTGGCTAAAAGAGGCCGATTGGCAACTGATTGATTATGATTTTGATGAAAATAAAATGAAGGATACCCAAAAACTAACCGAGCAAACGAACCAAGTACGCCAAGCCTTTCGGCGAGATATCGGCGGCTTTTTTAAACAATTAAAAAAAGACCAAACAATCCGTGAAGGGTTGACCTTGTTTTATCAAATGTTATTGAGGTTAAATATTGAAGAGCAACTAATCCACTGGCGTAATCAAGCCATTGAAAATGGTGAGTTAGAGGAAGCGCGCAATCACGAGCAAACTTGGGATAGTTTAATGGATTTACTCGATCAATTTGACGAGATTAACGGCGATGACCCATTTGATGACGCCTTATTTGAAGAAATGTTGACGAGTGGTTTAACGAATGCTCAATTCGGTAAAATTCCAACGGCGATTGATCAAATTAAAGTCAATCCGCTTGACTTAGCACGTCCCTTGCAAGGAAAAGTAACTTTTGCGATAGGTTTAGATGAAAGCTCTTTTCCACGGAAGGTTGAAAATGCGACGTTATTATCTAGAGAAGAACGGACCTTTTTAAACACTTATTTGCCTGAGCAAGCCTTTATCCGTGACCGTCAACAAGAAACGATTCGACAAGAACCTTTTGTTGCCTATCATGTCTTTTTATCCGGTAGCCAAAAATTATATTTAACGTATGCTGCAAGTCAGGATGAAAAACAAAATATTCAACCTTCGCCTTATTTAAAACGGCTTCAACAAGTTGCCAAGGTGGACGTTCAAGTGAGGCAATCACTTCATCTCACAAGCCCTTTAGTCGAACAAATCGGCTCTTACCGAGGCTTAGTCCGACAGTTAAATCAAATGACACGTCAAGTCCAAGAAGAAAAAGAACCTTTACCTAAAGTTTGGCGTATTTTACAAGCAGCTTT
>CAYNOA010000282.1:0-2143 GCA_964398695.1 uncultured Enterococcus sp.
ATATCCGCTTGCTTGGCTTTATGAATTAAATTGGCCGCCACGGTCCGATCGACGACATTGACCACAATCACGTCATAATTTTTGCGAATAAATTGATCGATTTGCGCATTTTGAATCGTTTGGCTATTTTTGGCATCCAGTATATTTAAAGTCATCTTTTGAGCAAACTGTTCTTCTCGTTGGCTCTTTTCTTCTTCGAGTGCTCGACTAATCGAAGCAATAAATTCATCGTCGCCTCGATACAAACTCACACCAACCTTTAGTGCTTGTTGTGGTAAGCGTTCTTCGGCCTGTCCTTTTTCTTTGCCTCGTAAAAAGAAAATACTAGCGAGTAATAAAAAGCAAAGTGACAAATAGATTTTCCAATTTTTCATTTACTTACTCCTTGTCATTGAATAAAGGGAAATAGTAATTTTTGATTTTCTTCTTCAAACAAATTCTCTTTGGTCACAATTAAACTTGAAATGGTTGGTTGACGATGCGTTTGATTGGTCATTTTAGCAATTAAATGCGTCACGGCAGCATACCCGACAGCAAATTGATTGCTCACGCCTAAACCTTGGATTAACCCTTGATCCACCGAGTGAATTAAAGTATTCGAATATCCAAAAGCGTACAAGGCCAGATTTGCCAATTCTATGTCATTTTTCTTTAACTTCCCAAGTCTTTCACCCGTTTCCCGACTCATCGAAACCACGCCAAAATAATTTTGTGCCCTTAAGTGGTTTGGGAGTGCTTCTTCGAGTGATTCACTCGTTTGTTCATAAATTTCATAGGGAATGCGTGCTTTTTCTAATTGGCTGATTAAGCCTTTTTGTTGCAAAATATTTTCATTATACTGCGCGGATTCTTGCACAATTAGTAATGGTTTTTTAGCGACATTTTGGTGCTGAATTTCGTTACCAAGTGCTTCGCCTAGCGCTTGGTTATCGGCTGAAATAACAGGGATCGTTTGTGCCATTTGATGTTTTGTATTTTGTTCATTATTCACAAACAATAGAGGTAGTGTTTCATCGGCTTTGATTTCTTCAATTTGACGAATGAAAGAATTCGATGGTTCTAAAATGACGCCTTGACTACCTTGTTTTTTGGCCTTCTCTAATAAAGCTTCAACGGCTTGATCCGTCGTTTCTTTTTCGAATGAGACAAAAGACAAATCGACTTTTAAATCGGCAGCGGCCACTTCCATGCCTTGCTTTAAAGCATTGTGTCCCGAATCATCAAAGGCATTTCTCAAATAAACTTGTAGCTGGTAACTTTGCTCTTTTTTCGGCCGGGTATAATAATAGGCCACCGAAAAAATAAACAAGACACAACTAAACAATAACAACAAACTTTTAATTGACTCTTTCATCTTCTATTCTCCTTCGAGGGTCTGGTATGGCAGATGGATCCGAATCAGCGTGCCCTCGTCTGGTTCACTATAGACTTCCAAACCATAGTCCGTGCCATAAAAAAGCTTGATACGTTCTTCGACATTTTTAAAACCAATTCCTGAACCTTTTCGCTTTTGTTGATTTGAGGTCCCTTGGCACAATTGCTCGATTTGTGCGGGAGTCATTCCTGGCCCATTATCTTCTACGTCGATATAAATTTCTTCCTCATGGCGATAGGCACGAATTTGAATTTCTCCTTCTTCATACATGTAATCCATTCCATGATAAATCGCATTTTCAACGAGTGGTTGAATAATTAATTTAATCGTGGCGGCATTTTCAATAGAGGGATCGATCGAAATTAAGTATTCAAACTTATTTTTATAACGAATTTTTTGAATCATTAAGTAACTTTCCACGTGCTGGAGTTCATCGGCTAACGAGATAATGTTTTTACCTTGACTTAGACTAATCCGAAACAAACGAGCAAGGGAAGTAATCATCGTAATTGCGCCTTCATGGCGACCGCTTTCAATCATCCAAATCGTTGAATCCAAAGTATTATACAAAAAATGGGGGTTAATTTGCTGTTGCAAGGCATTCATTTCTTTTTCGCGCATTTGCTCTTGTTGTTGCACAATGTCTTGCATCAGGCGCTGCATGGTTTGTGCCATCGTCGTGAGCGTCTTGGCTAAATGCTGAATTTCATACGTTCCTTCAACGGGGATAGCAATGTCGGTTAAATCTTGTTCCATTCGCCAAACAGC
>CAYNOA010000283.1:0-2077 GCA_964398695.1 uncultured Enterococcus sp.
AGCCGAACATCAAGCCCCGGCACCCGTTCAAGTGAAGCAAGCCTTTCGTGAGTATAATTTTGGTCTTTATGAAGGGGATCAAAACGCCCATTTTTGGGATCGCATGAGTCAGTTGCACGAAACCAATGTTTTAGCACATGCCCAAGCGGACTTTTTAGCCCGTTATGGCTATGTTTATCATGAAACACATAATCCTAGCGCTGAAAAATTAACCGTCTTTAAAAAACGGCTTGAAACTGGCCTGTTAGAAGTGGCTAATGAAGCATTGGAAAAGCAACAAAAGAATCTTTTAATCGTGAGCCATGGGATTGTTGTCCAAGGGTTATTGCAATTATTTATTCCAAATTATCAACCGACTACGATTTTTCCCAATACATCGGTGACTAAATTTGCTTACGATGGTCAAAGCTTCCAACTCGCTTATTTTGGTAAAACGGCGCAAGAATTACAACTTTAAGTAAAAAGTGCGAAAAATCGAAGAAGCTACCCCTAATGATGCAATAAATGTTGGCTAAGTTTGTGAAACAAAGACAAAAATTATATAATGAAGAAGCAATTATAAAGGTGAGTTGGAGGAAAGAAAATGGGAAAATACTTAGTGTTACAAACGGACTTTGGTTTAGGCGATGGCGCAGTTAGTGCGATGTATGGGGTGGCTCGTACGGTCAGTGATCAAATTGAAATTAGCGATCTAACTCATGAAATTCCCCCCTATGATATTTGGGTAGCTTCTTATCGCCTGTATCAAACGGTGCAATACTGGCCAAAAGGCACGGTCTTTGTTTCCGTCGTCGATCCGGGTGTGGGCAGTACGCGTCGCAGCATTGTTTGTAAAACAAATTCAGGGCATTACATTATTACGCCAGACAATGGGACGCTCACGCATATTCAACATTACGATGGGATTGCGGAAATTCGTGAAATTGATGAAGTCAAAAGCCGCTTGCCGCATTCAGAAGAAAGCCATACTTTCCATGGTCGGGATATTTATGCCTATAATGGTGCACGTTTAGCCAGTCAAGAGATTACCTTTGAAGCACTCGGCCAAGTGACGCCGCTAGCAAGCATTGAAACCTTGCCAATTGAAGAAGCGAAAATTGAAAACAAACGCCTAACTGGTAGTATCGATGTGCTCGATGTTCGTTTTGGGTCCTTATGGACGAATATTCCGTTGACCCAGTTACAAGCCGCCGGTATTAAGCAAGGCGATTTACTGCAAGTCACCATTTACCATCGAAAGAAAAAAGTTTATCAAAACTTATTACAATTTGCCCGCTCATTTGCTGATGTGAATATTGGCGAACCGCTTGTTTACGTGAATTCACTGGTCAATATCGGGGTAGCGGTCAACCAAGATTCTTTCTCTGATTTATACCATATTGGGACAGGGATTGATTGGCATCTTGAAATACGAAAAGCGAAGAAAATCATCTTTGAGGAGGAAGTTTAAATGAAAAAAGAATTGTCAGTAAAAACAATTGTGGCGATTGGAATTGGTTCGGCTGTTTTTGTTATTTTAGGTCGTTTTGCGGTTATTCCAACATTTGTCCCAAATACGAATTTAGAAACATCCTATCCCTTTTTAGCGTTAATGTCAGTGATTTATGGCCCGGTCGCTGGGGCTTTAATTGGGCTGATCGGTCATACCTTAAAAGACTTCACCACTTATGGGAGTGCTTGGTGGAGCTGGATTATTTGTTCCGGCTTAATTGGCTTGATTTTTGGATTCGCAGGCCGTAAAATAAATCTGAAACAAGGCATCTTTGGAAAAACAGAAATCTTGACGTTTAATCTTTACCAAATTGTCGGGAATGCCCTTGTTTGGGGCTTAATCGCGCCAACTTTAGATATTTTAATTTACAGTGAACCAGCGAAAAAAGTCTTTACGCAAGGGATTGTTTCAAGCGTTTTAAACATGATTGCCGTTGGAATTATCGGCACGCTGTTAATGAAAGCCTACGCAGCTACACAAATAAAACAAGGTAGTTTGAAAAAAGATTAAGACAATGAATGGTCGAGTAAAACACACTCGGCCTTTTACTTTGGCAATCAATAAAAAAGGAGTCGCAGATGAAAA
>CAYNOA010000284.1:0-1230 GCA_964398695.1 uncultured Enterococcus sp.
AAAATTTAACTTTATTTTTCATTCGTTTGCATTTCTCGTTCACACGCAACTTAAATATCATAACAGATACTTTTGTTATTTGTCAACTACTTTTCGAAACTCTTTTTATTGATATAATCAATCGAACAAAAGTTTATCAAAAGCAAAGAAGTGTTATTTTACTTATAGATTATTTTCATTATCTATCAAAACCAACGTTACTTACTTTACCACTAAAAAAAACAAGAGTCAATCATTTTTCCGAGGTTTATTTTATTTTTTTCTTTTCTCTTTAAAAAAGCTAGCGCCATAAAGTATCTGCTACTTGGGGCGCTAGCTTTTTCCATTTGTTTGCTTATGGTTTAAAGTTGGCTAACAACCGATGAACCGTTGCAAGTGGTAACCCCATCACACTATAGTAGTCACCTTGAATGGATTGGATAAAGATTGCAGCGGGACCTTGAATACCATAGGACCCCGCTTTGTCTTGGTAGTCTTTCGTCATTAAATAATTTGAAATTTCCACTTCTGTCAAAGGATAAAAAGTGACCGTGGTTGGGACTAATGCTTCTTCTATTTGATTGCCTTGTTGCAAAACGACCGCAGTATAAACCGTATGTGTGCGTCCGCTTAAGGCCTGCAAGGTTGCCCGGGCTTCGGCTGGAGTAGCTGGTTTACCATAAATGGTCTGTTCAAGCGTTACAATCGTGTCACTTGCAATCACGATTGCTTGCGGATCGCTTTGACTAATCTTCCGAGCTTTTAAACGAGCTATTCTTAAAACGTACTGTTCGGGTGTTTCCCCTGGCAGTTGGCTTTCATCAATGTCAGCTGGACAAATAAGAAACTCCGGCACAATCATTTGGAGTAATTCTTTGCGTCGAGGTGACTGTGAGGCTAAAACAATACTCATTCCATCGCTCCTTTACTTTGATGGTGATCTTGAATTCGCTTAAATAAGCGTTCCATTTCGCGATTAGAGAAATGGATAAGAACCGGGCGACCATGCGGGCAATTAAATGGGTTTTCACATTTCGCTAAATCTTCTAAGAGTACTCGAGCTTGCCTTTCATTTAAATAGTGGTTAGCTTTAATCGAACGTTTGCAACTCATCATAATGGCGGTTGCCTCTCGAAACTTCGCCAAATCAAAAGTTCCCGTTTCTAAGACAATTTCAACAATTTCACGAATAATTGTCTCTTCTTCTCCCATCGGAAAGAGATTCCCTTGAAACCTTTCGGTCGTTTCCTG
>CAYNOA010000284.1:1240-2064 GCA_964398695.1 uncultured Enterococcus sp.
CAACTCGGATGTTCCCTTATAATGAAGCTATTATTTCCGAAGTCTTCTAAAAAGATATTTACTGCTTGCAAAACACTTAAATGTTCTTTGATTTTTAACCAATCTACTTGAGAATATTCTAAAACAACAGGAACTAACAGGCTTTGTAAATCTTTGCCGACTTCGGCTATTTTTTGACGATAATATTCATACTTGATTCGCTCTTGTGCTGCATGTTGATCGACAATATATAATCCTTCATGACTCTGAGCAAATAAATACGTTCCATGCATTTGACCAAAATATTCTAAATGCGGAAAATTGACCGTTTCTTTTTGAGTCCCGACTTGCTCTTCTGGTGGCAGCAATGGTTCAACTGAGTTATCCACAAAATCCAGATTTGTTGTCGTTTGGTGAAACAGATGTGATTCTGCTTCAAATGTTGTTGTTTCCGCTTCTAATTGCGGTACTTCTGGCAATTTGACTGCTTCTGTTGGTTTTTCAACAAGGTTATCCACAATATTTTCCACAACCGGTGTCGCGGCCTCTTCGACAAAAAATTGACCGGTACTTGGATTAAAATTCAAGGCCCCGACTGACGAATTCGGTTTGACAAAATCAAGCGTGGTTTGTTCGACTTGTTCTAAAGCCACTTTTTTCTTTTTAAATAAGTCATCTGAAACCACATTAGGAATTAAGTTTTCTTCTTTCAAGCGTTCTTGAATCGCTTGTGAAATCAAATTGGCTAATTCGACTTCTTTTGACAGGCGAACCTCTTGTTTGGTTGGATGAACATTCACATCGACTAATAATGGATCCATTTCAATTTTAACGACACCAATCGG
>CAYNOA010000285.1:0-362 GCA_964398695.1 uncultured Enterococcus sp.
ACCTGAAAAGAAAGAGTATTTTCTTAATATTTTGCAAGATGAAATCGATAGTTGCGAAGAATTTTTCTTTTCAATTGCTTTTGTCACGCAAGGTGGTTTAAATGCATTAAAGACGCATTTATCTGACTTACATCAAAAAGGAATTAAGGGAAAGTTATTAACTTCAACTTATTTAAATTTTAATCATCCTGACGTTTTCGAATCATTGTTAAATATTCCGAATTTAGAAGTTCGTATTTCAGAGAAAGCAGGATTTCATGCAAAAGGCTATTTGTTTTCTCAAAAAGATTACCAAAGTTTTATTATTGGTAGTTCTAATTTGACAATGAACGCTTTAAAGGTAAATTATGAATGGAATATAC
>CAYNOA010000285.1:372-2016 GCA_964398695.1 uncultured Enterococcus sp.
GTGCAGGTGGCGCTGCGCTGTGCGCACTTGCGCCCGCCCTTTGAAGTACAGGTGGAGACCATCACACCGGACGATGCGGCGGCGGCCGATTTCCTTCGGGAAAATATGCAACAAGAATGGACGCAATCTTTAACATTAAATCAAGCATGGATTCAAGAGTATCGTCAAAACTATCACCCACTAATTGTGAATAAAGAGGATCTATCGGTTTTTGAAAAAGGCGATGATTTGAGCGGTTATATCGTGCCAAATAAAATGCAACAAGCAGCGTTAAAAAATTTACGAGATTTACGAATTGCGAAAGAGAAAAAAGGTTTAGTAATTTCAGCAACCGGTACAGGAAAAACTTATTTATCAGCCTTTGATGTTTTACAAGCGAACCCCAACAAGATGTTATTTATTGTTCATCGTGAGCAGATTTTAATGAGTGCCAAAGCGTCTTTTAAAAAAATAATTGGCGGGTCAGATTCAGATTATGGTATTTTATCGGGGAACAAAAAAGAAATTGAGGCTAAATATTTATTTGCGACGATCCAAACAATTTCAAAGGATATTTATCAGGGCTTATTTTCTAAAACTTATTTTGATTATATTTTAGTTGATGAAGTACATAAGGCGGGTGCGCCAAGTTATTTGAAAGTACTCGATTACTTTGATCCGAAATTTTTGTTAGGTATGACAGCGACACCAGAAAGAACGGATGGCTATAATATTTTTGAATTATTTGATTACAATATCGCTTATGAAATTCGTTTGCAAGAAGCATTAGAGGAAGATTTTTTATGCCCGTTTCATTATTTTGGTGTGACTGATTATGAAGTGTCAGGTGAAGTAATTTCAGAAACGAGTCAATTGCAAGACCTTGTTGCGACCGAACGTGTTAATTTTTTATTGGATCGAATTCAGTATTATGGTTGCTCGCATAACCAACCTAAAGGATTAGTATTTTGCAGCCGTAAAGAAGAAGCAAAAGTATTAGCAGAAGCGTTTATTAAGAAGGGGATTCCTGCTAGCTATTTGACAGGGGACCATACGATAGAAACACGCGAAAAAGAAATAGAAAAGTTAGAAACGGGTAAAATCAACTATATTTTTACCGTTGATATTTTTAACGAAGGGATTGATATTCCTAAAATCAACCAAGTGATTATGTTAAGAAATACAGAATCAAGTATTATTTTTGTCCAACAATTGGGGCGTGGATTGCGAAAAGACCCATCCAAAGAATTTGTTACCGTAATTGATTTTATTGGTAATTATAAGAATAACTATATGATTCCAATGGCTTTATCCGGTGATGTGAGTCGCAATAAAAATAATTTAAGGCAACGCACATTTGAGACAAATTATATAAGCGGCGTGTCGTCTATTAATTTTGAAGCAATTGCGAAAGAAAGAATTTTCAAATCGATTAATACAGCAAAAATGGATTCCATGGCAGAATTAAGACGTATTTACCAAGAAATGAAAAATCGCTTAAATCGTATTCCTTACTTGAACGACTTTCAAAAACAAGGAGTATTAGATCCATTGGTCCTAGTTAATAAATTTGAACATTATCAAGAATTTTTAGTGAAAATTAAGGAAAGCGATCGTCTATTAACGGTAAATGAAGGGAAGTTATTAAAAGTATTTGGCCGCGAG
>CAYNOA010000286.1:0-2010 GCA_964398695.1 uncultured Enterococcus sp.
AAAATCGTTAAATAAAATAACCCGGCATTGTGGTGGCGTTTGACGGCCGCTGAAATTTTAGCCATTTGCATTAATGACAAAATGCCTTCTTGCATACGAGCGCCACCTGAAGCGGTAAACAAAACCACGGGTAATTTTTGAACGGCTGCTTTTTCAAAGAGACGCGTAATTTTCTCGCCAACAACGGTTCCCATGCTCCCCATAATAAAATGCGAATCCATCACGCCAATGGCAACAGACAAGCCTTTAATTTGAGCCGCTCCAGTCAAAACTGCTTCATGTAGGCCCGTTTTCGTTTGCGCCATTTCAATTTTCTCTAAATAGCCTGGAAAACTTAGTGGGTCTTTTGTCACAATTTCTTCATCCCATGGGGTGAAACTGTGTTCATCAACGGTTAATGCCAGTCGTTCTTTAGCTGTAATCCGAAAATTATAGCCACAATTAGGACACACTTTTTCAACGCCAATTTCTTTTGTATAAAGGGTATGTTTACAACTTGGACATTTTGCCCACATATCATCTGGTACAAAAGGTTCGCTTGCTGGTTTAGTCGTGGTTCGATTAGGGCTAATTCGAATATATTTCTTTTTCTTTTTAAACAAAGCCATACCGAAACCTCCTTTTAATTTTCAGCCGTCCAATTTGGTAAGAATTCTTCTTGTAAAAAGGCGGTTGTATAGTCGCCTGCAACGACATTCGGATGGTGGATTAAATCCATCTGGAAATCCACGTTCGTAATCACACCATCAGTCACAAATTCCCATAACGCACGATGCATCTTATTCAAGGCTTCTTCACGCGTATTTCCATGCACAATGACTTTAGCAATCATTGAATCATAATAAGGGGGAATTGTATAACCTGAATACATGGCACTATCTACTCGTAAGCCCATCCCACCACTTGGTAAAAATAAATTATGAATTTTACCTGGTGAAGGGGCAAAATTAGAAGCAGGATTTTCCGCATTAATCCGGCATTCAATCGCATGCCCTCTGATAACGATGTCTTCTTGTATCAAGTTTAAGGGGTAACCACTAGCAATTTCCAATTGTTTTTTCACAAGGTCAATCCCTGTCACCATTTCTGTAATTGGGTGCTCAACTTGAATTCGGGTATTCATCTCCATGAAGTAAAACTCGCCCAATTCATCCATTAAAAATTCAATGGTCCCTGCATTGCGATAAGAAACTGCTTTAGCTGCACGAACCCCCGCTTCCCCAATGGCTTGGCGTTTTTCTGGTGTAATCACAACTGAAGGCGATTCTTCTAAAACTTTTTGGTTGTTTCTTTGTAAAGAACAATCTCTCTCCCCTAAATGAATCACATGGCCGAAATGATCGCCTAAAATTTGCACTTCAATATGTCGTGCAGGGTAAATAATCTTTTCGATGTACATCTCGTCATTACCAAAAGCCGCTTTAGCTTCTTGTTGCGCCGATGAAAAATGTTGCGGTAATTCTTCTTTTGCTAAAACTTTCCGAATTCCTTTACCGCCGCCACCAGCTGCTGCTTTTAGCATAATTGGGTAGCCAATTTTATCAGCAATCGCTAAGGCTTCTTCAACCGTTGAAAGTGCGCCATCACTACCTGGAATCACCGGTACACCGGCCGCAATCATTAATTTTCGCGCATTGATTTTATTTCCCATTGCGTCAATCGTTTCGCTTTTTGGACCAATAAAAGTAATGTTGCATTCTTCACACATCGAGGCAAAACGACTATTTTCAGATAAAAAACCAAAACCCGGATGAATCGCCTCCGCTTTTGTCACAATCGCCGCACTTAGAATTTGTTGTACATTTAAATACGAGTCTGCCGCCCGAGCGGGGCCAATACAAATGGCCTCATCCGCTAATTCTGTATGCAAGGCCTCTTTATCCGCTTCAGAATACACAGCCACCGTTTGGATGCCTAATTCGCGACAAGCACGAATAATTCGAACGGCAATTTCGCCACGGTTTGCAATTAAAATTTTTGAAAACATAATTCACCTATCCAATCATGAAG
>CAYNOA010000287.1:0-2006 GCA_964398695.1 uncultured Enterococcus sp.
TTTATAACGACGATAGACGCCCACCGTTTCACGCGTGCTGGCTTCTTCTTTTGACAAAGTCATAAAGCGCTTCGTATCAGAGACAACAGCGGGGTCACTTAATAATTCCCCTAATTCTTCATAACGGTCTTCAATTGCTTGTAACTGATCGTACATAGAGATTCTCCTCGTATAATATATTTAGAAGCAAATAATGCTCCTTGAAAACTAAATAAAATATTTTCATTTCTTAAAATCATATTGCTTGGATATTGTGTGATTTCCCTGAATAATAGAGTTATGGAAAAGGATCTATCGGGAATCTGCTATTTCTCCTTGTAGTCTAATCTACATAAAAAAGTCTGCATCCTGGAACCTGGTAGTCGACAACAAACACACAAGTTGTAGTTTTTCTTTCACTCCCACTTTAGAGTAGTAAAGTGAGGTAGCTGGAGGGAAAGAGATAAATCTACTCGTAGGCGAGGTTGTTGGTCTTCTAGGTCTTTCAGGGGCATCCCACAGTATCGAAGCAGTTTTCCAAATAATCAAATAGAAAGGAGGTCCTCTCCATGAAATTATTTGTTGGTTTAGATGTGAGTTCTGAAAAACTAGATGTCTGTTTTTTAACAGACGATGACGATCTGTCCATCCTTTTAGAAAAAACATTTCCAAATGATTTAAATGGGGCAACGGCGATTAAGGAACAAATTCTTACATTCACCGAATCCATAATCTTCCAAAAAATTGTGATTGGAATGGAATCAACTTCTCTTTATAGTTTTCATCCAGCTACGTTTTTTCAAATGGATGAAGAACTGAATCAATACGAGTTGGTTGTCACGATTGAAAACCCCTTTAAAATCAAGCAGTTCTCTCGAATTTTTGATGAGGATAAGACCGATCGGATTGATGCTTTTCGAATTGCCGATTATTTGCGACTTCAGCGTTATTCCTCTTCTCCTTTAAAAGAAGAGAAATACATGGCCCTTCAAAGGCTCACTCGAACACGGTATCAAATGGTTTGCCAATTGACGGAGGCAAAGCAACATTTTCTTGAAAACCTCACTTATAAGTGTAATACCTTGAGTCGAGAATTAAAGAATAGTGACTCGCCAACTTCGATTTTTGGTGCCGCTATGATTGCCTTGATGACGGAAGAGTATTCTTTAGATGATTTTTCAAAGATGTCTTTAGACACTCTAGCCGAGCTTTTACAACAATATGGAAAAGGCCGCTTTAGATCGCCTAAAAAAATCGCAGAAACCATCAAAAAAGCCGTTCGAGATTCTTATCGTCTTGGGAAAGTGGCGCAAGAGTCGATTGATATCATTTTGGCCTGCCTTGTTAAAAGTATTCAAGCTTTCCAGAAACAAATCAAGATCCTTGATAAAGCGATTGAAGATTTGGTCGTTATTTTACCGGAATATCAATGTTTACGAAGCATTCCTGGTGTTGGTCCTGTTTATGCGGCAGGATTAATCGCAGAAATCGGACAAATTGAACGATTTGAAGATCAAACCAAACTCGCTAAATATGCCGGTTTGACTTGGAAAGTCTCGCAATCAGGAAACTTCCAATCGGAACGGACGCCTTTAGCCAAAACAGGTAATCGCTATTTTCGTTATTACTTAATTGAAGCTACCAATTCTGTACGACGACATTTACCTGAATTTAAAGACTATTACCAAAAGAAATATAAAGAAGTACCAAAACATCAACACAAACGAGCCCTCGTCTTAACAGCAAGAAAATTTGTGCGTCTGGTGGATATTCTACTACGTAACCACCAACTCTATACGCCACCAAGGAGCGTGATAGGGAATGAATGAAAATTCATGACGCAAATCTTTGGAAAGCACTCCCGAACAACCGTTATTTAACCGGTTTTGGGTCGGGTTTAGTTTCGTGCGGCCTAAATTTTGTGAAAACGATGAAAAAACCTTTACTTATCACTTGACTTAATACCACAAGACTTTGATAAACACTAATTCAAAAACTTACAAATGATTTCTTTTAAGCTATTGGAG
>CAYNOA010000288.1:0-1972 GCA_964398695.1 uncultured Enterococcus sp.
AAAATTTCCGCTATGGCACCCCTTTTACCCAGGAATTAGAAGATCAAATTATCGAAGACCTCGCACCGGCTTATGTTCAAGGGTTAACTTTACTAGGAGGCGAACCTTTCTTAAATACGCAAGTTTGTTTAGCCGTTGTTCGACGCGTTCGTGCCGTCTATGGCCACTCCAAAGACATTTGGAGTTGGTCAGGTTATACCTTTGAAGAACTCCTACTTGAAACACCCGACAAACTTGAATTGCTCGCTTCTTTAGATGTCTTAGTTGATGGGCGTTTTGAATTAGATAAAAAAGACCTAAATCTACAATTTCGTGGCAGTAGCAATCAACGTATTTTAGATGTCCCTAAATCTTTAGCTGCCAAATCTGCTGTCATTTGGGATAAATGCCGCGATGCCACGAAAGCTTACGAACAAATCAAAAAAAGTGCCTTGATTTAACACGCGACTTAGCTAAAAAAACACGAGTCTCCTTTTGCCATGAAACCGGTAAGAGGGGGCTCGTGCTTTATTTTTCCCATAAAGGCAATACAACGTTCTCATAACTTAATGGCACTAAATTCGTCAAGGTAATGCCTAATAGCCGGATGCCCTTTTCAATGCCCACCGTCTCCTCCCAAATCAAACTTGCTTGCGAGAATAGTTCCTCTTTTTCGTTGATATATTCGGGTAAAGTCGTGCGTCTTGTGAAGGTCGTAAAATCTTCATAGCGCACCTTTAAGACAAGCGTTTTGCCATGTTTTTGATGTTTAGCTAAAGCGAGACTCACTTCTTCAGCCAATTGCCGTAACTGGCGCAAGACTTCTTCTTCTGTCACCAAAGAAGTTCGATAGGTTTGTTCTTTGCCAATGGACTTGCGCTCACGCGTTACACATACCGGTGCATTATGAATCCCTCGTACTTTTCGATAGAGCGAGTAACCCATCTTACCAAACCGTTGAATGAGCTCCATTTCTGATTTTTGCGCTAAATCAGCACCGGTAAAGATGCCAATTTCATGCATTTTCGGTGTCGTTTTTTTCCCGACACCATGAAACTTTTCAATCGGGAGTTGATGTAAAAAAGTTTGGGCATCAGCTGGTGTTACAACGGTCAATCCCCGTGGTTTTTGAAAGTCTGAAGCCAATTTAGCTAAAAATTTATTGTAAGAAACCCCTGCCGAACACGTTAAATGCAATTCTTGCCAAATGTCTCGTTGAATGAGTTTCGCTACTTTAATCGCTGACTTACTGCCAATTTTATTTTCCGTTACATCTAAATAGGCCTCATCAATTGAAACCGGCTCCACAATATCGGTATAGCGATGAAAAATTTGCCGCACTTGCTGAGAAATCTCCCGATATTTCTCATAATTTCCTGGGACAAAGACCGCTTGTGGGCACAACTCATACGCTTTTTGAGCACTCATCGCCGAATGAATGCCATACTTTCGAGCAAGGTAATTGGCCGTTGTTACGACCCCTTTGCCTTTGGTCTCATTCGGGTGACGAGCAATCACAAGCGGTTGACTTGCCAATTCGGGACAATCACGTTCTTCCACTGAAGCAAAAAAAGCATCCATATCAATATGAATAATTTTACGTGAAACGTCATTTTTTAATGGAAAAACTAATTCAGCCAAATCTTCACCCCTTCCCCATTATAAAACAAACATACGTTCGAAATCAAACATCTGAAAGAAATTTTAAAGCGCATGAAACAAAAAAAGGTCGCTTTTACAAACGACGATTCCGGTATTTTTTTAATGACTATATAATATTTGGTGTTGATGGGGAAACCCCTATCAACACTTTTTTAATTTTTTTCAACAAAAAAGGTCTCAAACGGATAAAATGTCGTCGACTAAAACAAACACGAATCAGGCGTGAAGCCTCATGGACAATAATACTAGAAAAATGTTGGATTAAAAGATAAAGGGATTTCTTTCCCAAAAGATTGGTTGGAGAATGTAAAAATAAAGAGGATTACGGTCC
>CAYNOA010000289.1:0-1953 GCA_964398695.1 uncultured Enterococcus sp.
GATAGAGTTGACGCCGCAAGCTACGTTCTAAACGGGCAGCACTTCCCCAGATATTCACGCGCCAAACAAAACGAAACACATACTGCGCAACCGCCGACAATACCAATACCCCTATCCAAGCCAACGTACTGTGAAGATTCATTTGGTCTTGGGCAATCTTGTCAATAATAATGCCAATGACTTTTGGTGGAACTAATTGAACAATTGCAACAATTATTAGTGCCGTCACGCCAATGATATAATGTTTTTTTTCTTCTTTAAAAAACCAAGCCAACTTTCTAAAAATTGACATCTTTCTCCTCCTTTTTTTTCGTTAAAAAAAACAGGCATTTCAGCCCGTTTCTCATAAAATCATTATTTTTGATTTTTCATTTGTTGTAACATTTGACGAATTTTCTTTTCAGACGGTTTTTGGCCCATTGACATCATCATGGTCCGTAACATATCTTCATTAATTGGTGGGTTTTTCTTTAAATAATCTTGCATGTATTTACGTGCTAAGAAGAATCCACCAACGGCTCCGATTCCGACACCGATTGCAATAAATAAAATAGCTAATCCCCAGTTCATTGTAACACTCCTTTCTCAAGGGTACTCTCAATGAAATATTTTACTAGATAATCAACAAAAAGAAAAGTAGCAATTCAATCTTTCTTATTTATCCTAAACTTGAGCTTCAATTTTAGCGAGTAGGTCTGCATCGAACACTTCTGCTTTTAACATCGCAATTTCAAAACCATACGGGGCCTTCTTGTTCTTTTTATCTTCGCCAACATAAGGCGTTTCTAAAATTTTTGGTAAATGGGCTAGCTGAGGATGATGAACCACTTTATTTAGTGCTTCAAATCCAATTTCGCCAAACCCGATATTGGCATGACGGTCTTTATGAGCACCTTGGATGTTTTTTGAATCATTGACGTGAACGACCTTTAAGCGGTCCAAGCCAATCACTCGATCAAATTCTGCTAAAACTCCGTCAAAATCTTCTTTTACATTATAACCGGCATCATGAATATGACACGTATCTAAAGTCACCGATAATTTCTCGCTTCGTTTAACCCCTGCTATAATCGTAGCTAACTCCTCAAAGGTTCGACCTAATTCTGTTCCTTTTCCGGCCATGGTTTCTAGGGCAATTTGGGGAATTTGTTCTCTTGTCAAGACTTCGTTTAACCCTTCAATGATGCGAGCCAGTCCTGCTTCAACTCCTGCGCCGACGTGAGCCCCTGGATGCATTGTAATTTGAGTGGCACCTAAAGCTTGCGCACGGAGGATTTCTTCCCTTAAAAACTCAATCCCGAAACTAAAATTTTCTGGTTTAATCGTATTACCTAAATTAATAATATATGGTGCATGAACCACGATATTTTTTAGTCCATGCATTTGCATAAAAGCTGTTCCTTGTTCAATATTCATTTCTTCAATCGGTTTGCGGCGCGTGTTTTGCGGCGCACCAGTATAAATCATAAAAGTTGACGCGCCATAACTAACGGCTTCTTCAGCGGCGCCTAGCAACATCTTTTTCCCACTCATCGAAACATGAGATCCTATTAACATCAAATTTCCTCCTCGTTTATTACCAGTCTTATTTAGTATGCGTAACTTGAGTGAAAAACGCAACTATCTTGCTTATTTCATTGATAGACTACTAAAACTGCCGTCATTAAAGGCAAGCTAATTAAAAAGCTAATCGAAGCACTTACGCCCATCCACTCTTCTTTGACACCATCTTGGACGGCTAACATGATGCTAAATAAGGGGATAGGTGAAAAAGCCAGTAAGCTTAAAATCATTTTTGTTAAATTTTGCATGGGTAAAAAATATAACACACCCGCTATTAATAACCCCACGCCAAAACGAATGAACAAGACACGGAGAACTTCAGCCATCATTGTTTTTGATAGACGCAATTCCATAAATAATCCAATCATAAACATCGATAAAAAAATATTC
>CAYNOA010000290.1:0-939 GCA_964398695.1 uncultured Enterococcus sp.
AATTGTTTTTCAAATTTTTGGGCTTTTCGACTTATTGTCGCCGAAGCTACTTCTGGCACACCGTTTCAATAAGAGGTCGTGGCTGACTTTTGCCACAGACCTCTTATTTTAGTATCTTTAATTTTTTGCACGAAAATAAGAATGATTGTATACTGCAAAATTCTTTTCAGATAACTCTTTTGCAGCTTGCCTTAAGTATTGCGTGTTGCGTAAAAAGCCGCGGCCAATTAAAATTAAATCGGCTTGATTGGATTGTAGCAAATACTCACTTAAAGCCGCTTGATCCAGTAGTCCGACCGCCGTAACCGGAAGATTCACGACTTCCTTCAGTGCGCGAGTATAGGGAACTTGATACCCTGGGTAAATTTGATGGGGTGCTGTATCCAGTAATCCCCCGGTTGAAACATCTAAACAATCGACGCCCGCTTCTTCAAGCCATCGCGCCACCTTTTGCCACTCTGCAAGACTATTTTGTTCCCCTGCTGGTGCATAATCCGTTAAAGATAAACGAACCCATAAAGATCCTTGATAAAACTGGCGAATTTCGGCGATAATCTCAGCTAAAAAGCGGTAACGGTTTTCTAAGCTGCCCCCATATTCATCCGTCCGGTGATTGGTACTCGGCGCTAAAAATTGGTGGATTAAATAGCCATGTGCGCCATGCAATTCAATCATATCGACCCCGGCCGCAACTGCTCGTTTAGCTGCTTGAACAAAGGCTTGTTGAATTTCTTTGATTTTTGCCACACTTAGGGCAATTGGGGTTTGAAAATCTACATTATAGGCAATGGGGCTTGGTGCGACCAAATGCGGTGCATCTTGCCCTTTTCTTCCACTATGATTGAGCTGAATCCCAACCTTTGTTCCTAATTGATGCAAATTTGCCACGAGTTTGGTTAAAGCTTGTGTTTGCTCCTTGTTCCATAAGCCTAAATCGAA
>CAYNOA010000290.1:949-1933 GCA_964398695.1 uncultured Enterococcus sp.
CATCGGGTTGAACGGCCGTTGCTTCGAGGATAATTAAGCCGACTTGCCCAATCGCCAAACTGCCATAATGAGCAAAGTGAAAGGGAGTAAGCAAGCCGTCTTTTTCAACGACTTCGTACATACACATTGGCGCTGCGACAACCCGATTTTTCAGTTCTAGTTTTGCTGTGTTTATTGGGGTAAATAATAATGACATTTTTCATTTATCCTCCTTATCTTAGTCTAATTCAAGTGTTGCGCCTACCTTCATTACTTGACCAAGCTCAGGAATCAGCTGAACAAAGGCTTGTGGATCTTGTTGAATGACCGGAAATGTATTGTAATGAATAGGAATCGCCATTTTTGTTTGTAGGCGTTTCGCCGCCCGGGCAGCAGCACTCGGTCCCATGGTATAATTATCGCCAATTGGTAAAAAAGCCACATCGATAGCATGATTTTCCCCAATCAACTGCATCTCACTAAACTCGGCCGTGTCACCCGCATGATAAATTGTTTTGCCGTCTGCTTCTAAAATAATGCCTGCTGCTACTCCCATGTAAAGGCTTTGTCTGCCTTGAGTGTAGCTCGAGCTATGTAGAGCAGGGACAAAAGTGATTTTGCCAAAAGGAAAGTGAAAGCTGCCACCTAAATTCATACCGTGAGTGTTTTTGACGCCCTGGTTTTCGGCCCATTGACAAATTTCAACCATGCTAATGACGGTTGCTTGGGTATTTTTGGCAATTTTCACTAAATCACCAATATGGTCATTGTGGCCATGCGTCACTAAAATATAATCGGCTTGCACTTCATCAACCTCTAAATCAGTCAAAGGATTGCCTTGAATAAATGGATCAAAAAGCAATTTTGTGCCGTTTTGTAATTCAATCATTATTACTGAATGTCCGTGGTAGGTAATCTTCATTGTAAGCGCCCCTTTATTTATTTAATTACATTAGTGTTGCATAAATAATATTTGAATTTTCAGTTAATTCGCTTTTCTGGGAT
>CAYNOA010000291.1:0-1928 GCA_964398695.1 uncultured Enterococcus sp.
TAAGTCTAGCATGGCGATAAAGCCCACGACTTGATTATTTTCACTAAAGTAAACGACATTTTTTCCTTGAGTGCTTAATTGTTGGGCGGGTCTTTTTATTGCTTCAGGAATCGCTTTGAAAAGATCGGCTTTCCCAATTTGATACACCTGCCCTTGGTAAGTAGCAACTAAACCGTGGCCAATTTTATTTTCAACTTCCATTGGTAAAATCGTTGCGCCTTGGAAGTGGTTCAAAATTGCTTTGGCCAAGGGATGATTCGCACTTTTTTCCATTGAGACAATGACATTCACCCATTCTGGTGTTTTAGTCGCATCAACAAAAAAAACATCGGTCACACTTGGGTTGCCTTGCGTTAAAGTGCCGGTTTTATCAAAAGCGATGGCTTTAATTTCCGCTAAGTTCGCTAAATAAGAGCCCCCTTTAAATAAAACACCACGTTTTGCTAAATTGGAAATACCAGATAAGGTAGCGGGAATCGCACTCGCGGCTAAGGCACACGGAGAAGCCGAGATCATTAACACCATGCCGCGGTAAAAGCTGGTGTATACGCCCCACTGAAAAACAAAGATACCTAGTAAAATAAAAATTGGGACTAGCGCTAAGACCGTGTTCACATAGTAAGGTTCGATTTTTTTTATTTTTGTGGCAGTCTTGGATAAATTACGTTGCGACTGATTGACTAATTGAATAATTTTAGCGAAGACCGTTTCAGAAGAATCTTTGGTTACTTCCATCGTAAAGGTGCCATTGCCATTAATCGTGCTACCAAAAACTTCTGCACCAATGGTTTTTTCCTGGGGCATACTTTCGCCATTAATAGAAGATTCATTTAAGGTACTCGCACCCGAAAGAATGATGCCATCGGTTGGCACTTGATCACCGGGTAAGACTTGCAATTGATCACCGATTTGTAGACTAGCAACTTCCACTAAAACCATTTCCCCATTTGCTTTCATTAAACGAGCTTGCGTGGGGTTCATTTTTAATAAAGCGGTAATTTCTCTTTTACTTTTTCCTTCGGCGTAATCCTCTAAAAAATGGGCCCCAGCAAAAATTAAAATTAATAAAGCTCCTTCATCAAAATCACCAATTAAGGCGGCCCCAAAAGCCGCTAAAGTCATTAAGACATGCACATTGGGTTTTACTTTTTTAGCTTTCAAACTATTTGTAATCGTTTCACCAATCCCTTCTAAAATTACATGGTAACCCGCTGTTAGCATGGCCAAAAACATCAAACTATCGGCCAGAAGAGTTGGTGGAGCAAAAAGCCAAGTCCCGCTAAAAAGAACCAGACCCACTAAATATAAGACAACCGGTAATTTACCGTGGTCATGGTCATGACCACAACTTGAATGACCATGATTATGTGGATGGTCGTGGTTGTGCTCGCTTTCGTGCGTATGGCTATGGTCGTGATTGCAGCCATGATGGGGGTTTTTTTCATTCGTTTCTTTTAACATAAGAATCCCTCCAAAACGAATACATGAATACTCGTTCATTTATTAACTTTATTATATATGAAAGAACACTCATTTGTCAACCACAACTACTAAATGATTGCTATCATCAAAAAACAAATCGTTTATTCGACGAAAAACCAAAAACACATAAGCTCAATTACTATGTGTTTTTGGTTTTATTTGAGTATTCAAGTTTAAGTCTATATATCCTGTTAAGTAAACACCTTTATGAACTTCTATATAAATCGAAAAATAATAAATATTTTAATCTTTCTTATTACAAAATTAGGTTATTTATTAATAAACACTTATCACTCATTGTTTTTTTTAATAAATTATTTTGTATTTTTCTGTTAAATAAGAGGTTTACTCATTTATCGCTGATTCATCAACATGAGCGAACCGAAGAGAATCATTGGCGCCGGAACCGTGTCAAAAGATTCGATGTGAATTACGGAAGCTTGGTG
>CAYNOA010000292.1:0-1922 GCA_964398695.1 uncultured Enterococcus sp.
TATTGAACGGACAGCGAAAGTCATTTCGAAAGCAAGCCCTGAACAATCGATTTTTGTCGTTGTCTCTTCGCCCAAAGATGTGTTGGCTTTAGCCGAACAAGGCTTCCCGGTTGGTGAAATCAATGTGGGGAACATTCATGCCAAAGAAGGAAAAGAGAAAGTTTCTCAATTTATTTATCTAGGAGAAGAAGATAAAAATGCTTTAAGAACATTACGCGATAAATTTGGCTGTACTTTTAATACGAAAACATCACCTGTTTCAAATGATGGTACACAATCACTAGAAAATCTAGAGAAAATGTTAGGATAAGGAAGGGGAAAACAAAATGGATATTTCAATGACACAAGCACTTCTAATTGCTTTAGTCACAGGTTTTTGTTATGCAGGTCAATTGTTAGGTATTTATACAAACCGTGCCCTAGTGATGTCATTTTTTGTCGGAGTAATTTTAAACGATATTCCAACGGCTTTGGCGATGGGTGCAATCGCTGAACTTGCTTATATGGGCTTTGGTGTTGGTGCTGGAGGAACCGTTCCACCTAACCCTGTTGGACCGGGGATTGTTGGAACAATGATGGCAATTACGATGAAAGATCAAGGCGTTACCCCAGAGTCCGCATTGGCTTTATCTTTCCCCTTCGCTGTTTTATTCCAATTAGTAACAACGGCCCTTTATACAGCTTTTGCTGGAACGACTAAAAACGCACAAAAACTCATCCAAGAAGGAAAATTCAAAAAGTTCAACCTTTTAGCGAACTCAACCTTTATCAGCTTCTTCGTTACAGGTCTTGTAATCGGGTTCTTAGCGTCTGTTTCACGTCCAGCCTTACAAAGTTTTGTGGAGGCTTTACCAGAATGGTTAATTAAAGGCTTCTCCGTTGCGGGTGGGTTGATTCCTGCGATTGGTTTTGCAATGATTATGTCTGTAATGTTAGATAAAAAGTTAACTCCTTATGCACTGTTAGGTTATATTTGTGCAGCTTATTTACAGTTACCAACGATGGCGATTGCATTAGTTGGAACGGTTTTTGCAATGATTGTCTATTATTCAGGTCAAGAGACAAGTACAACAAATGTTACAGGAGCAAAAGTAGCGAAAGAAACATACCATGATTTATCGAACATTGACGAGGAGGATTTTTCTGATGGAATCTAAACAATTAAAACTGACACAAAAAGATTATATGATTACTTCACTCCGTTCTTATCTTTTACAAAGTTCATTTAACTATAACTCTTATCAAGGGATTGGTTACTTATATAGTATCTTACCTGCTTTACAAAAAATATATGCAGATGATCCGGAACAATTAAAAGAAAAAGCTTTGGCCAATATTGAGTTTTATAATGTGAATCCACATATGGCACCATTTGTAACAAGTATGCAATTGGCGATGTATGATCACGGAGAAGATGTTGAAAACGCTCGTAGTATCAAGATGGCTTTGATGGGTCCTTTATCGGGAATCGGCGATTCCGTTGCTCAATTCGGGATTGCCCCACTATTTTCAACCATTTTTGCTGGATTAGCGATGGATGGCCTTGGCTTTGCTCCAATGGGCTTTTGGACTGCAATGTTAATTTCAATGTTTGTCATTAAGATGTTTATGGGTTACTTTGGTTTTAAACTAGGAACGAGTATTATTGATACTTTAAGTACAAAAATAAGTAAGATTTCTGCAGCAGCCAATATTGTCGGCGTTACGGTGATTGCAGGTTTGGCAACCACTTTTGTCAAAGCGAACATCCCAATTAATTATGTTTCTCAAATGGAAGATGGAACGGAACAAGTCGTGGCTTTGCAAGATATTTTAGATAAAACGGCAAAACGAATTACTATGCAGATTCCGTTAGAAGAAATCACAACGAATAGTATTGAAAGATTAAAAGAAATTTTTGAGAAACATAGTGGAGAGAAGCC
>CAYNOA010000293.1:0-1895 GCA_964398695.1 uncultured Enterococcus sp.
AAAAATCACCCTTTATAGCAGCTACAACTACCTAAAAGATGCCCCATTTTTTCCATTAGTTCCGGATCCACTTGATGATTGATTAAGCTATCAACCTTTAAGACCCCATCTCCTAATACATCTCCGTCTTGCTGAATCCGCTTGACTAACTCTTCCATTATAATAACGACCCCTTTATCTCAATATATAAAAAATACCTTTTTGCGCTATAGCAAAAAGGCGTTAGAAACACATTTTTAACTTATAGTCCAATATTTACGGTATTGGGTAGAAACGGCCGACCAATTACGACATTATATAAGTAATGAATAATTATGAAAAACACACCATTAATTATGCGCTTTAATTCAAAAAAAAACAAGCTTTTCGATGATTTATCCATTCTTTTTCATCAAAATATTATTTTTCAAATTCTAGACGCTCTTTTTCACGATAAATTTCCATTTTTTTGCTAAATAATTTGCCATTTGACGGTGGCGTAAATGTAATGGCATTTGCTCCTGCCTCAATTACGGCTAAGATTGTTTCAGCTGTCGGACCGCCAGTGGCAATAATCGGTAGTTCTGGATAAAGTTTACGAAAATGCCGAACAACAGCAATCGTTTCTTTACCGGCACTAATATTTATAATTTTTACCCCAGCTGCAATTTTATCATCAATTGGCGTATACTTACTGGTAACGGTACTCACGACTGGAATATCCACAACTCGACAGACTTCGCGAATCGTTTCAATTGGTGTTGGGGCGTTCAATACTACCCCAATTGAGCCTTGCGATTCTGCAAAAATACTCATATAAGCGGCGCGACTCCCATGGGTTAAACCTCCACCGACTCCTGAAAAAACCGGAATATCAGCGGCTTCAATGATGCTTTTTGTAATAGCGGGATGCGGGGTAAAAGGGTAAACAGCAATCACGGCATTGGCATTGGTATTTCGAATAATAGCGATATCTGTTGTAAAAATGATTGAACGTATTCTTTTACCAAAAATAATAATCCCACTTGCTTGGTCAATTACTTCAGGTACTTTTACAATATCTTTGCGTAATTCCGTTGTGATATTCGGAATAAAATTTGAACTCAATAAAATCACTCCATTTTAGTCGTATTGATTTAACTGATAAGTTTCGATTACGTGTACAATTTTATTTGCATAACTTGGATCGGTCGCGTAGCCCGCGGCTTGAAGCGCATGGGCTGCTTCTTGGTAATTGGTCGCCGTTAACACCCCAGCATATTTGTGTGGATCCCAATCAACACCATTTAAAAATAATTTTGTATGGTCCTCAATTGAGGCTTCCCATGAATGATACACACGAAAATCACCCTGAATGACAATCCATTGTCCATCCACATATTCTTGTGTATCAAGTGTGACTTTCTCAGAATGACCGTATGCCTTAATCCCAAATAAATTATTGTACTCACTGGCTAGCTGACTTAGACCCCAATTGGACTCTAAAATCGCTTGGCCAATTATGATACTTGGCAAAACGCCATAAGCCGCTTGATTGGCCTTAGCATAAGGGAGAATTTCTTGAATAAACGCTTCTTTTGAATAAGTTTCCGGCGTTTGTTCTTCACTTCTTTCCTCCATATATTTTGCATCGGATAAACCTCGTAGCGATAGGACAAAGGAAAAAGAAATTAACAAAAAACCACTGATTATAAGCGCTAACTGGCGATTTTTGTTCAGCCTTTTCTTTTTTTTCTTCATTTCATCCCTACTTTTCTTTTAATTGTTGAATATATTCCTCTAAAGACAAATTATTTTCTTCGATATATTTCGCACTTTCTACCCCAACGTAGCGAAAGTGCCACGGCTCATAAGTAATCTCCGTGATGCTTTCTTTGTCTTGGGGATACCGTAAAATAAAACCATATTCTCTTGCA
>CAYNOA010000294.1:0-1890 GCA_964398695.1 uncultured Enterococcus sp.
ATGAAGGAACTATTATTAGGTTAGGAAGGTGATTGCATGACGAATAAAAGAGTCTATGAAATTGCAAAAGAATTAAACAAATCAAGTAAGGATATTATTGATAAAGCGCACACTTTGGGAATTGATGTGAAAAACCATATGGGCGTTGTTTCGGAATCACAAGAAAGAGTCTTGCGTCAAGCGTTTACGGGTCAAGGTAACGATTCTCAAAGAAAGCCGCAAGAAAAGAAATATCAAACACAAAAAAATAATCCAAATTTCCAAAATCGTTCAAAACCAAACCATTCAGGCCAAGCAAATGCAAAAAGTACGGAGCAACGTGGTGGCCAACAAAACCCGCGCCCGAACAATAATAACCCTGGGGGCAATCGTCCAGCGGCTCAAGGTAATGACCAAGGTGCCAATCGTCCAACGACGCAAAGTAACAATCAAGGACAAAAACGTAGTCAGCAACCAGCCAATCAAACTCGTGAGAATCGTCCGGCTCAAGGAGCAGCATCAGAGCGTAGTGGCAACCAAAATCGTCCAAATCAAAACCGTGGCAACCAAGGTGGTAATCCGGGGTCTGGCAATCGTAATCAAAATCCTCGTTATAACAAAAAAGGGAAAAAAGGAAGACAGCAACAACAAGCACCAAAACCCGCGGTGCCAGCTCGTAAGTTCCGTGAATTACCTGAAGTTTTAGAATATACCGATGGCATGAACGTGGCGGATATTGCGAAAAAAATCTATCGCGAGCCAGCTGAAATTATTAAAAAACTTTTCTTAATGGGTGTAATGGTTAACCAAAATCAACCACTTGATAAAGAAACGATTGAATTATTAGCAACTGACTATGGCATTGAAGCACAAGAAAAAATCCAAGTGGATATTGCCGATATTGATAAATTCTTTGAACCAGAAGAAGTCAATGAAGAAGCCTTAGTTTCTCGTCCGCCAGTTGTGACCATTATGGGCCACGTTGACCACGGGAAAACAACTTTACTTGACACCTTAAGAAAATCGCGTGTGACAAGTGGTGAAGCCGGCGGAATTACGCAACATATTGGAGCTTACCAGATTGATATAGACGGTAAACCAATTACCTTCTTAGATACTCCTGGACACGCGGCGTTTACAAGTATGCGTGCTCGTGGTGCAAGTATTACAGATATTACTATTTTAGTTGTTGCAGCCGATGACGGGGTGATGCCACAAACGATTGAAGCGATTAACCATGCAAAAGCTGCACATGTACCAATTATTGTAGCTGTGAATAAAATTGATAAACCAGCAGCTAATCCTCAACACGTGATGCAAGAATTAAGTGAACATGGTTTGATTCCTGAAGCCTGGGGTGGCGACACAATTTTTGTTGAGATTTCAGCTAAATTCGGTCAAAATATCGAAGAGTTGCTTGAAATGGTCTTACTAGTTGCCGAAGTAGAAGACTTAAAAGCAGACCCAACCCAACGCGCAATTGGAACAGTCATCGAAGCGCGTTTAGACAAAGGCAAAGGTCCAGTGGCGACTTTACTTGTCCAACAAGGAACATTGAAAATTGGGGATCCAATTGTCGTAGGGAATACATTTGGTCGTGTTCGTGTCATGACCAATGATTTAGGTCGTCGCGATAAAGAAGCCGGGCCAGCAACACCAGTTGAAATTACTGGTCTAAATGATGTCCCTCAAGCCGGTGATCGTTTTGTCACTTTTGAAGACGAGAAAACTGCTCGAGCTGCCGGAGAAGAGCGAGCGAAACGCGCGTTGTTAGAACAGCGTGGTAGCAATACGCGTGTTACATTAGATAACTTATTTGCCAGCCTAAAAGAAGGCGAAATTAAGGATGTCAATGTGATCATTAAGGCCGACGTGCAAGGGTCTATTGAAGCTTTGAGTCAGTCACTGATA
>CAYNOA010000295.1:0-1882 GCA_964398695.1 uncultured Enterococcus sp.
GATGTTGATTACGTGTTCCATGCAGCGGCTTTAAAACAAGTCCCTTCTTGTGAGTTCTTTCCAATTGAAGCAGTAAAAACAAATATTTTAGGGACAGAAAATGTGTTAACGGCGGCGACAGAGTTCGGTGTCAAGAAAGTGATTTGTCTGTCAACCGATAAAGCAGCTTACCCAATTAATGCGATGGGGATTTCAAAAGCTATGATGGAGAAAGTTTTTGTGGCCAAAGCCAAAACGGTTAGTCCTGAGAAAACAACCATTTGTGGTACGCGCTATGGAAACGTGATGGCTTCACGTGGGTCAGTGATTCCCTTGTTTATCGATCAAATTAAAAATGGCCAACCATTGACCGTCACTGATGAACATATGACGCGTTTCTTAATGAGTTTAGAAGAAGCAGTTGAACTGGTTGTTTTTGCTTTTGAACACGCAAAAGCAGGCGATATTATGGTTCAAAAATCCCCTGCCTCAACGGTTGGCGACTTAGCGCAAGCCATGAAGGAACTATTCAAAGTCGATAATGAAATTAAAATTATTGGTACTCGTCATGGCGAAAAACAATACGAAACACTATTAACGAAAGAAGAATACCATGTGGCACAGGACATGGGTGGATTTTATTGCGTCCCTGCCGATACAAGAGACTTAAACTATGATAAGTACTTTGTGGAAGGCAGTGAAGAGTTAACAAAAGAAGGCGAGTACAATTCAGACAATACCCAACGCTTAACAATCGATGAGATTAAAGAAAAATTATTGAGCTTAACTTTAATTCAAGAAGAATTGAAAGGTTGGCAGCAAGCATGAACATTTTGATTACAGGAGCAGAAGGTTTTGTCGGTAAAAATCTTGTCGCCGAATTGAATCACTTGGGAGAGCATGAACTTTATCTATGTACAAAAGAAACTCCTTTTGAACAGTTAGAGAGATATACCCAAACTTGTGATTTTGTCTTTCATCTTGCAGGAGTGAATCGTCCGAAAGAAGAAGCAGAGTTTATGAGTGGCAACTATGGCTTTACCGCACAACTACTCGATTCATTAAAAAGACATCACAATACTGCCCCGATTGTCTTAACTTCTTCAACTCAAGCGGCATTAGATAATCCTTATGGAAAAAGCAAAAAAGCAGGAGAAGACTTGTTATTTGCTTATCAAGAGGAAACAGGAGCAGAAGTTTATATTTATCGCCTACCCAATTTATTTGGTAAGTGGAGTCAACCAAATTACAATTCGGTAGTGGCTACTTTTTGTTATAACATTGCGAACAATTTGGAAATCCAAATAAATAATCCCAAGGTGGAGTTAACACTTGCGTATATTGATGATGTGTTGACGGAGTTTAAACAAGCTTTGATGAGTACTCCAACAAAAGAGAATAATTTTTGTATTGTTCCAGTGACACACACGATTTCATTAGGTGAATTAGCGAACACCATTCGCTCCTTTAAAGCAAGTCGTGCCAATCGCACAGTGCCAGATTTAGCCATTGAATTAACGAAGAAATTATATAGTACTTATTTGAGCTATTTAGCGGAGGATGATTTTTCTTATCCCTTGACAATGCATGAAGATGCACGGGGCTCTTTTACAGAATTCATTCGAACGCCGGATCGTGGACAAGTGTCTGTCAATATTTCCAAACCAGGAATCACGAAAGGACAGCATTGGCATCATACCAAAAATGAAAAATTCTTAGTTGTCTCAGGTTCAGGCGTGATTCGCTTTAGAAAAATTGATTCTGAACAAGTAATTGAGTATTTTGTTTCAGGAGAGAAACTAGAAGTTGTGGATATTCCAGTCGGATACACACATAATATTGAAAACTTAGGAGAAGTAGACATGGTAACGATTATGTGGGTCAATGAGTGTTTTGATCCTTC
>CAYNOA010000296.1:0-1866 GCA_964398695.1 uncultured Enterococcus sp.
AAGTGGTCAAAGGAATCGCAGAAACAGAAGAACTACTAGGGGAAAACTTAGATGCTGACCTGGCAGAAATGGCCAAAGAAGAACTCAGCGATTTGAAAAAAGAAAAAGAAGTGCTAGAAGAGCGCATTAAAATCTTGTTGCTACCAAAAGATCCCAACGATGACAAAAACATCATCATGGAAATCCGTGGCGCAGCAGGTGGGGACGAAGCCGCTTTATTTGCTGGGGATTTATTTGAAATGTATCAACGTTACGCCGACGCGCAAGGCTGGAAAGTGGAAGTGATGGATGCGAACGTAACGGGGATTGGTGGATACAAAGAAGTCATCATGATGATTACCGGTGAAAACGTCTTTTCAAAATTAAAATATGAAAGTGGCGCCCACCGTGTGCAACGGGTCCCTTCAACCGAATCGCAAGGACGGATTCATACGTCAACAGCGACCGTCGTGGTGTTACCAGAAGCTGAAGAAGTTGAAATCGATTTAGCAGACAAAGATATTCGTGTCGATATTTACCACGCGTCTGGTGCCGGTGGTCAGCACGTCAACAAAACGGCCTCAGCGGTTCGTTTAACCCATATTCCAACTGGGATTGTCGTGGCCATGCAAGACGAGCGTTCCCAGCTTAAAAACCGTGAAAAAGCGATGAAAGTTTTACGCGCACGGGTCTATGACCAATTACAAAATGAAGCGCAAAGTGAATACGATGCCAACCGTAAGTCAGCGGTGGGGACAGGCGATCGTTCGGAGCGGATTCGGACCTATAACTTCCCCCAAAACCGAGTGACCGATCACCGAATCGGCTTAACCATCCAAAAACTCGACCAAATTTTAGCTGGAAAGTTAGATGAAATCGTGGACGCCTTAATTTTATACGATCAAACATCGAAATTAGCTGAGTTACAAAATGGGTAATACGTATCGAGAAGTCCTTACTTGGGCTTCTTCTTTTTTAGAGGCGCAAGGAATTGAGGGACATAGTATTTTATTTGTCTTTTTAGGCCGCAAAAACTGGACCAAGACGGATTGGTTCCGCCACTGGGGAGAAGAAATTTCAGCCAAAGAGCGTGCCCAAATCCAAGCCGACGTTAAAAAATTGGCACAACATTATCCGCCGCAGTATTTACTTGGTTTTGAAGAATTTTACGGGCGTCGCTTTGATGTAACGGAAGATACTTTGATTCCGCGTCCGGAAACCGAAGAACTGGTTGCCCTTTGTTTACAACAAGTGACCAACGAACATGCCTCGGTTGTGGATGTAGGCACTGGAACGGGAGCGATTGCGCTGACTTTAAAAGCGGAACGCCCGCATTGGCAAGTTGCTGCCGTTGATTTATCCGAAGCCGCCTTAGCGGTTGCTAAAAAAAATGCACAGGCCTTAAACGTGGAAGTCGCGTTTTATTTAGGGAGTGTCTTAGCGCCCATTCCAGCGGCCGTCGATGTAATCATTTCAAATCCGCCTTATATTAGTGAAGCGGAGTGGTCAGTAATGGACGCAAGTGTCCGGACCTATGAGCCACAAATGGCACTTTTTGCCGCAAATGAAGGCTTAGCGATTTATCAACAACTGGCCCAAGAAGCGCAAATAAAATTAAAAGCGACGGGGCAAATCTTTTTAGAGATTGGTTTTCAACAAGGCCCACGCGTGCAGGCGATTTTTCAACAAGCTTTTCCTACGAAAACCGTCACCATTCACCAAGATTTAAGCGGTCAAGACCGGATGATTTGGGTCCGGTAGTTATCCACAAACTTGTGGATAAAAAATATTTTTTCCCGCTCATAACAAAAGAAAAACCTTGATTTAATTAGAATGAGAACCTTTTAGTGAATTACCCACAGAACTATCCACACTTGACAAAGGAGT
>CAYNOA010000297.1:0-1836 GCA_964398695.1 uncultured Enterococcus sp.
AGCAACTTTTATATCATATCAGGTTAACAATTGCTTGTCAACACTTTTTTAAAAGTTTTTTTAGAGAATTTTTTCTCTCTAACAGCGACTTCGTTATAATAACAGACAGTGTTTCTGTTTGTCAACATTTTTTTGAAGTTTTTTTCAAAGAATATTGAGTAAATATTCAAAAACAACTCCGTTAGAATAACATCTATATCCTCTATCTGTCAACTACTTTTTTAACATTTCGGACATTTATTAATATACCAATTAAATCCTTTACGGTCAACTGTTTCTACAACAAAAATCTACACAGATTAATAGCGCTACTTGCCTTTTTATTCAATATCGTTCGTATTTTTAACTGTTATTCTTTTTATCTTAATTTATTTCAACAAAAAAAGAGAAGAAACATAAAATTATCTGTCATCTTCTCTTCATTCGTTCATCTTTTTTTATTTGAAAATTATCTCATCGTTGGGAATAGCAACACATCACGAATTGATTGTGCATCCGTTAACAGCATTACTAAGCGGTCAATTCCAATCCCTAACCCTCCAGTCGGCGGCATGCCATATTCAAGCGCTTCTAAGAAATCTTCATCCACGCCATGTGCTTCATCATTACCAGCTTCTTTTTCTGCCTCTTGCGCTTCAAAACGCGCACGTTGATCAATTGGATCGTTTAATTCGGTAAAGGCGTTAGCGAATTCACGACCAATAATAAATAATTCAAAGCGATCGGTAAAGCGCGCGTCTTCTGGATTTTTCTTCGCTAAAGGTGACACTTCAACTGGGTGTCCATAAATAAAAGTTGGTTGTTCTAACGTTTCTTCAACAAAAGTTTCAAAGAATTCATTTAGGATATGTCCTACACCCATAGCGTTTGTTATTTCTACTTGATGTTCTTTCGCTAAGGCACGCGCTTCTTCCAATGTTAACTCTTGCCAAAAATCAACGCCTGTTTGTTCTTTTATAGCATCTACCATATGAACACGACGGAATTCCGGTCCTAAATCAACCTTTAAGCCTTCATAAACAAGTTCAGTTGTACCTAAAGTTGCTTGCGCCGCATGACGAATAATTCCTTCCGTTAAGTTCATAATGTCTTTGTAATCAGTATAAGCCGTGTAACACTCTAACATCGTAAATTCAGGGTTATGCGTCGTATCAATTCCTTCATTACGGAAAACTCGACCAATTTCGTACACTTTCTCCATGCCACCAACGATTAAACGTTTTAGGTGAAGTTCTAAAGCAATCCGCAAATAAAGTTCCATATCTAACGCATTATGATGTGTTTCAAATGGGCGCGCACTTGCCCCGCCGGCTTGGTTATGTAAAACAGGCGTTTCTACTTCAATATAACCTTGGCCATCTAAATAACGGCGAATCTCGCTAATAATTTGGCTACGTTTCATAAAACGATCAAAACTTTCGCGGTTACTAATTAAGTCTAAGTAACGTTGACGATAGCGCTGCTCAATGTTGGTTAATCCATGATATTTATCCGGCAATGGACGAAGTGCTTTTGATAGCAAAACAAGTTCTTTCGCTTTAATCGAAACTTCCCCAGTATCGGTTTTCATAATTTCTCCAGTGATACCAAAGAAATCTCCTAAATCACCATGTTTGAAAAGCTCATAAGCGGCCTCACCGACTTGATCCTTACGTACATAAATTTGGATCCGGCCTTCGCGATCTTGTAAGTGCGCAAAACCTGCTTTGCCTTTTCCACGTTTGGTTACCATTCGACCAGCAATACTACTGGATAAATTCATTTCCTTTAGTTCTTCTTTTGTTCGTGGGTTGAATAATTCATGCAACTCGGCAGAATTATGGGTACGATCAAACC
>CAYNOA010000298.1:0-1832 GCA_964398695.1 uncultured Enterococcus sp.
TTTCAATTGCTTCGGTTTACAAAAGTGGAGAAAAAGTGTATTCAAAAGGGATGCCGATTGCCTACCCACAAGAAGTGGAGAAATTCCCAGAAAATTATTATCAAAGTGTTCAATGTCAGAAATTAACGAAAAAGGACTTAGATTTAGTTGTTCAAACGCAAAAAGACCAAGTTCGTTGTCATGTGATTCAAAAAGAAGTGATTGGTACATTTACCAAGCGCATCACCAAAACAGTTGCGGTAAAAGAACAAAAACTGGCTTGGAAAGAAGCGCAACTGGCGCAATTAATTGTTATGGAACGCTATGGTAAGAATGGGAATATTGGTCGCGCATTGCTGAATCAACCCATTCGTGAAAAAGGAGCAATTGCCACGACTTGGGCCCATGACCATCATAATTTAATGGTCATGGGGAATGACGAAACATCGATTTTAAAAGCCCAACACGCTTTACTTGAAATGCAAGGCGGGTATGTCGTGGTCAAAGAAGGGGAAATTTTAGCAAAATGCCCCTTACCAATCGGCGGTATTTTATCACAGGCACCAATTGAAGAACTAGGTCAAGCTTTGAAAAAAGTTCGTGAAGCGATGCGAGTCCTCGGTTATGAGAATATGAATGAAATTATGTCTTTTTCAACACTTTCTTTGCCGGTTTCTCCTGCAATTAAAGTGACCGATAAAGGTATGATGGACACCAAATCGCAAACTTTTTACCCGTTAGTTTTTCCAGAAGATGGGGTGTTGAAGTATGCGTCAATTAATTAAAAATATTCATTTAATCACCAATGATGGCAGTAAAACAGAGATTGCAGAAGCCTACCTTTTAATTGATGGTCAAGAAATCGCCGAATTTGGTCCAATGTCGGACTCGCTTCCTAGCGCGGACCTAATGATTGATGGTCAAAATGGCATTTTAATGCCCGGGATGATTAACCCTCATACTCATACTGGCATGATTCCTTTTCGCTCATTGGGTGATGATGTTCCTGATCGCTTACGGCGCTTTTTATTTCCATTAGAGCAATTTATGACACCGGCCTTAGTCAAAGCTTCAGCAAAATATGCAATGGCTGAAATGCTTTTAGCCGGTGTGACCACTTTTTGCGATATGTATTATTTTGAAGAAGAAGTGGCCCTTGCTACCGATGAAATGGGGATGCGTGGCCTTGTTGGTCAAACCATTATTGACATGCCGACTTGCGACTTTGAAAATCCCCTAGCGGCTTTAAAATGGACGGAAGCATTTATTCAACGTTGGCAAAACCATCCTAGAGTAATACCAGTCATTGCTCCACATGCGACGAATACGAATGATGAAGCCACTTTTAAAGAAATTGTCAAATTAAGTCAGAAATACCACACACCGGTCACCATGCATGTGGCGGAAATGACTTATGAAATGGAAGAATTTCAAGAAAAATATCAGCAAACACCAATCGCCTTTTTAGAATCATTTGCTTTCTTTTCAGAACGTTTAATTATGGCCCATTGCTTGTTTATCGAAGCAAGTGATTGGCCGATTTTAGCCAAACACAAAGAAAAAATCGGAATTGCCCATTGTATTGGTGCGAACACGAAATCGGCTAAAGGCGTTGCCCCGGTGAAAGAAATGCTAGTCAATGGTTTAAGTGTGGGGTTAGGAACGGACGGCCCAAGTAGTGGCAATACGTTAGATTTATTTACTCAAATGCGGATGTTTGCTAATTTTCAAAAAACCTACAACCACGACCGCAGTTTATTTCCAGCAAAAGAAATTGTAGGACTGGCAACAATGGGTGGCGCTAGAGCACTGGGTCTTGAAAAAGAAATTGGGAGTATTGAGATTGGTAAAAA
>CAYNOA010000299.1:0-1832 GCA_964398695.1 uncultured Enterococcus sp.
ACGCCTTCTTTTGGCAAGCGCACACTACTTTTTATTTTAATATTGGCTGTTGGAAAACCCAATGTGCGTCCGCGTGCATCTCCATGTATCACCGTACCTTCAATCTCAAAGAAATAGCCGAGTAAATCTTTCACGCATTCCATATTGCCACTGTCTAGTTCTTCGCGAATCCGAGTAGAACTCACCTTCACTCCAGCTAGCGTTTCTTTCGGTACGGTCACGATTTCAAAACGTTCCTGGCTGTAGGTTGGCAGTTGTTCCATATTCGCAATTTCTCTTGGTCCATAGGTATAATCAAAACCAGCCACAACATATTGAGCATGTAGCCCAACAATATATTGGTCGACAAAAGCTTGCGGTTTTAAACTGGCAAAAGCCGAAGTAAATTCGATGATATACAAATAATCAATCGCTAGTTCCGCCATCAAACGCTTTTTTTGATCCAAACTCGTCAAATAGCGCATGCTTTCACTTGTTTCTTTTTGAAAAACAATTGACGGGTGTTGATTAAAGGTCATCAAGGCTAATTTCAAGCCTTTTTCTCTGGCTATTTCTTGCCCCTTTTCAATTACTTTTTGGTGTCCTTTATGCACCCCATCAAAAAAACCTAAGATTAAAACAACTGGGTCGCTTGGTATCTCAGAAGAACGATAGGGGTGACGAATTTCAATAATTTTCATGCACTGACTCCTCTTCTAATGCTGTACGTAATACTTTTAAAGGTTTTAATACCCCTGGTTTACTGGGGTGATTTTCATAAATACTTACAACATAATCTTTGTAAAAAATAGCTAGATAGCCTTCTGGTTTTGCCAAAAGACCAAATTCTTGATACAAAAGACGGGCACCGTTTTTTACTTTTGACCACAATTCAGCTGAAATATCTAATCTTTGAAAATCTTTCACCCCAAATTCAATTGGTAATAACACTTGATTCAACTGATTATCTGTCATTAATTGGGCCACTTGACTTAAGGTAACCGCTTGGTCTTTTGAAAAACCACCACTCGCTAAACGCGTCAAATCCGACATGTGTGCTGGAACCCCTAACAAGCGACCGGTATCAACAGAAAGCGTGCGGACGTAAGTCCCCTTACCGCATTCGACCTCAAAGCGCCATTTTTGTATTTTCTTTTCAGCATCCCAAACCGGTTCACTCGTTCGTTTAAAAGAGCTAATAAAAGCTTGACGCTCAGGACGTGTGACTTCTTCATTATTTCTAGCGTATTCATATAACCGTTTCCCATTGACTTTGACCGCTGAATACATCGGTGGAACCTGAGTAATTTCACCCGTTAAGCCTTGCATTGCTGCATCAATTTCTTCACTTGAAAAAGGCTTTTCAAGTGCAACTTGTTCAACAATTTCGCCAGAAGCGTCTTCTGTCGTGGTACTATAGCCTAGTGTAATTTCACCGGCATAGATTTTTCCAGAATCAGATAAAAACTCAATTACTTTTGTTCCTTTACCAATACAAATTGGTAATACTCCGTCTACATCCGGATCTAGCGTGCCGCCGTGTCCGACTTTTTTTGTGCGAAGTATTTTTCTTAATTTAAATACGCAATCGTGACTAGTCATGCCACGTTCTTTCCATAATGGTAAAATTCCGTCCATTTTTTTCACACCTTTACAATACTTTCAACTGAACTATTATAGCATGTTTTTCAGTAAATTTTCTAAAAAAAGAAACAGTCACCAGCGCCAAGGCTGAAACTGTTTCTTTTTCATTATTCTTTATGTAAGTTCCGAATCATTTCATCAATTTTATTCCCATATTCAACCGATTCATCAATTTCAAAAATTAATTCAGGTGTTTTGTAAATTGATAA
>CAYNOA010000300.1:0-1824 GCA_964398695.1 uncultured Enterococcus sp.
TTAGTGTGGATCGCTTACTCGTCTATTTAGCAAATCAAGAATCCTATTCCTATTTTGGGAAACATTTGCCAAAGAAACTAGTAGAAAAAGCCATTCTTCTATACTCAATCAATCAATCAACCGGCGATGTGCGAATTGCTCCGTTGGTCTATTCAAAAGAAACCGCTTCTTATCAGTACACAGAGGACAATCAATACCTACTAGAACAGCAATATCTCTATCTACCATTCGTGATGGAAGTCGAGAAAGAACGTCTGTTAAACGCAGCGTATCCATCATCAAAATAAAGTGACAAGCTCTATAAGCATGTGACAAAGAAAACACTGCTAGGACACTCCCAAATGGGTAGTTGTCCCAGTTTCCTGTTCTTTGTTAGCCCCCTGTTAGAACCGGGGGCTTTATTCATGCAGTCCGGCTGCGCCTCCCTGCAATAGACAAAACTCCAGATCGGGTAATTCGCTTGTGGCGAAACCCGACCTGGAGTTTGTCTTTACAGTATTATTTTATGCTTCTTTCGAATATCTCCAAGCATTCAGTGATTTATCTATCTTTGATCTCTTTTAAGCCTCTTGCAATAACTCCTTGATTTCCTTTGGTTTTGCAACTCGGCCACTAACAACTAATTTATCATCAATAATCAGTCCTGGCGTCTTCATCACACCAGCTTTCACGATTTCAGCCATATCTTCGACTTTTGTAATTGTCGGCGTAATGCCTAACTCCGACACTGCTGTTTCTACATTTTCTTTTAACTTTTGACAGTTTTTACAACCTGGACCTACAATTTTGATTTCCATAATTATCTAATCCCCCTTAACTTTTTATAAAGCTATACTATTGAAAGTAAAGCCAATCAATAAAATACCTACAATACAAATTGTGATAAAGATTCCTAACAATTTAGGTTTAACCACTCTACTTAACATGATTAATGACGGCAAAGAAAACGTTGTGACAGACATCATGAAAGCCATCAAAGTTCCCACTGGCACCCCTTTTGAGAATAGCGCTTCTGCTATTGGGAGAACACCAAAAATATCTGCATAAATTGATGCCCCAATTAAGGTCGCAATAATCAGGCCAAACGGATTATTATTACCTAGGATGCTTTGAATAAAACTGGTCGGAATCCAATTATGAATGAGCGCACCAATCCCAACCCCAATTAATACATAAAGCCAGACTTTACTAGCAACCTCCTTCACTTGCCCCCAACCATAAGCCATTCTTTTTTTTATGGTATAGGTTTCAACTTGGCTAAGACCTTCCTCCATCTCGCGAATATAATCTTGAATTTCATTCTCTAGGTGTAATTTATCAATGAGTGTACCTCCAATTACAGCTAGCAGTAATCCTAAAAGAACATAAGCTATCGCAAATTTCCAGCCGAAGAAAGACATTAACAGGATAATTGAGGCAATATCAACCATTGGTGAGGAAATAAGGAAGGAGAAGGTTACTCCTAACGGTAATCCAGCGGTTGTAAACCCAATAAAAATTGGAATGCTAGAACAACTACAAAAAGGCGTGACTGTACCCAAAAGTGCTCCCAGTAAATTCCCCTTCCAACCTTTTAAGCCACCCAACAATACTTTGGTTCTTTCAGGTGGAAAAAAAGTCTGAATAACCCCCATGACAAAAATTAAGATCGTTAATAAGATAAAAATCTTAATTGTATCAAACAGAAAGAACTGAAGACTTGCCCCTATCTTGCTATCGATCGAAAGTCCAAAACGCTCAACTAATTTTCCCATCAAATCATTTAGCCAAACCATTTTTAGTAATTGATCGCTAATCCAAGTCCACATACCTTCCCCCCCTTTT
>CAYNOA010000301.1:0-1797 GCA_964398695.1 uncultured Enterococcus sp.
AAAATTTGAAAAACAATTTTCGCGCTTTCCTTCTTATTGCTTGAAGCTGAACACTTCTGGCACAGCCTCTTTTTTAAACGGTGTGCCTGAAGTAGCTTCTTCGACATTAAGCTGAAAAGCTCAAAAATTTGAAAAACAATTTTCGCGCTTTCCTTCTTATTGCTTGAAGCTGAACACTTCGGGCACGACCTCTTTTTGCATATGGTAATAATCATGGCCGCTTAAAACTTGTTGGCCAACTGTTTGATAGCCTTGGCGTTCGTATAGGCGTTGCGCGTTTGGATTGGCAAAATCTACACATAACCCGATTTTTTGCGCTCCTGCTTGGTAGGCCGCTTGATCACAAGCTTCTAGCAATGCTTGCCCAACGCCTTGTCCGCGGAATTGATTGGCGACAACAATCGTATCTAAATACCATTCTTGCGAGTAAGACTCGGGATCAATAAAAATGGGGTAATTGGGCAACTTCATCGTCGTTAAGAGATCGGCTAGTGGTTGGTCGACAATCGCCTCTTCTTCTGACAAATAACCAAAGGCCACACCGGCAACTTGTCCGTCGATTTCTTTCACCAACCCACGCAAGTAGCCATAACGATAAGTCGGTAAGGCAACAGCTTGAGTTAAAATATCAATCGTCTTTTCTTCCCCCATTTTTTCTAAAAAGTCGACTTCCATGTCTTTTAAGACGACTAAAATTAGATGTGCAATCGCATGCGCATCGGCTATTTTTGCTGGACGAATCATTTTTTTCTTTCCTTTCTTTTTATCACTTTTAATGGAATCTATTTTTAATTATCTTTTACTCTTTTTTTTTGCTATACTGTCTCACAGGAGGCGATGAGAATGAACTTATTTTATATTTCGATTTCTGGCAATACGCGCTCTTTTGCGAAGCGAATCCAACAACATTCTGAAATAAAGCATCAAGAAAACCCAGATTTTCCTATTATACAATTAAAAGAAATCCATGACAATTCGCCATTTGAAAAAGAAGAAGCCCCTTATTTTGTGTCCTTGCCGACTTATCTTGAAGGTGGCAATGGCATCGACAATGGTGACCAAGAAATCCTAACTGAAAGTATGCGTGACTATATCGAATACGAAGATAATGCTGCTTTGTGTTTAGGGATTATCGGGAGTGGCAATAAAAATTTTGGCTATCAATATTGTTTGACGGCTAAGCAATACGCCAAACAGTTTGAAGTCCCTTTGATTGCTGACTTTGAACTTCGCGGCAATGCAAAAGAAATCGAAATGATTTACCAAACGCTAGCAACTATTTGGTCAAACTATGTAGCAACAAATAAAAATTGAGTGAGGTGTCCGTGTGTTTCAGATTTTAAAAACATTTGTTTCCGTTTATGAGACGCATAACTTTACCCGTACGGCGGATTATTTATTTTTATCACAACCCACTGTTTCAGCGCAAATCAAAAAACTTGAAGAGTATTTTGATGTCGTTTTGTTTATCCGTCATGGTAAACAGGAGATTATCCCGACCAAAGAAGCTGATTTTTTATACCCGCGTGCGCTAAAAATGATGGAAGGATGGGACGATGCCCTCCTTCACATTCATATGGAACAAAACTATCGGGAAAATTGCACCTTGGCTTGCACCCAAAGTTGTGGCATGTACCTTTTACCCAAATTTGTACCGGCCTTAATTGAACGTTTTCCGATGATTGATTTTCACTTTCCGATTATGGAGTATAAAGCCGTCGTCCACGAGTTAGAACAAGGAAAACTAGACTTTGGCCTCATTGAATGGCCCGAGCGTAGTGACGGAAGGCGCGGTAC
>CAYNOA010000302.1:0-1797 GCA_964398695.1 uncultured Enterococcus sp.
TATGTTGAACGACAAATGAATATTATTGGTGTTGGAAACGCAAAGTCTGAAGGAATCAACCGTGGGATTGTGGTTGATATTGATAAAACAGTACAAGCGATTCAACGAGCAGTTGGGCAAGCAGAAGAAAAAGCAGGTATTAAAATCCGCCAAGTCAGTGTTGGGGTGCCCGCAAATTTATTAGAAGTTGAAAATTGCCAAGGAATGATCGCGGTTAGTGGTGAATCCAAAGAAATTACGGATGAAGATGTCCGCAATGTTGCTTCAGCAGCACTTGTTCGATCGGTGCCACCTGAAAGACAAATCATTGCGATTCAACCGCAAGAATTTACGGTTGATGGTTTTGAAGGAATTAAAGATCCCAGAGGCATGATTGGTGTTCGCTTAGAAATGTTTGGCTTGCTCTTTACTGGGCCAAAGACGATTATTCATAATATTCGTAAGTGTGTCGAAAAAGCTGGCTTGATTGTTGGTGAAATGGTGATTACGCCACTTGCTTTAACAGAAACGATTTTGTCAGATGGTGAAAAAGACTTCGGTACGATTGTCATTGACATTGGTGGTGGTCAAACAACAACTGCCGTCATGCATGACAAACAATTGAAATTTACCCACGTCAATCAAGAAGGTGGCGAATTTATCACAAAAGATATTTCAACGGTCTTGAATACGTCATTTAATAATGCGGAAGCCTTAAAAATTAATTATGGCGATGCTTTTCCAGCTAGAACTTCTGCCAGTGAAGAGTTTCCAGTTGATGTGATTGGTAAATCAGAACCAGTCAAAATTGATGAGCGCTACTTATCAGAAATTATTGAAGCGCGTATGGAACAAATCTTTAATAAATCAAAAGAAGTCTTAGATGAAATTGCTGCGCTAGAGTTACCCGGTGGTGTTGTATTAACCGGTGGTGCAGCAAGCATCCCTGGGGTAGTGGAATTGGCGCAAGAGGTGTTTGGTGTAAGTGTGAAGCTTTATGTGCCAAACCATATGGGGCTTCGCAACCCAGTCTTTACAAATGTGATTAGTATTGTTGATTATTCAGCCAACTTAAATGAAGTTTATCAATTAGCTAAATCGGCAGTGACTGGTGAAAAAACACCGCAAGCACAAGCAACAGTGAACTACCAACAAGAAGTCGTACAAGAAACATCTTTTGAAGAAACAGAGGAATTTTCAATTCCAGAAGAAGAAAACGCAGCTGAAGGAATCGTTGGGAAAGTGAAAGGATTCTTTTCATCTATTTTTGAATAATGATTGCAGGAGGAAAGAAAAAAATGGAATTTTTAATTGATAATAATATCCATGAAGGTGCAGTAATTAAAGTAATTGGTGTCGGCGGTGGCGGCGGGAATGCCGTGAACCGTATGATCGAAGAAAACGTTAAGGGTGTCGAATTTATTACAGCGAATACTGACGTACAAGCTTTGAAAAATTCAAAAGCAGAAACAGTGATTCAATTAGGTCCCAAATATACCCGTGGTTTAGGTGCGGGTTCACAACCAGAAGTTGGCCAAAAAGCAGCAGAAGAAAGTGAAGAAGCAATCCGTGAAGCTTTAGAAGGTGCAGATTTAATTTTCATTACAGCTGGAATGGGCGGCGGTACTGGAACGGGTGCAGCGCCAATCGTTGCAGGGATTGCCAAAGAACTAGGGGCCCTAACCGTTGGAGTAGTAACACGTCCATTTTCTTTTGAAGGACCAAAAAGAGGCCGTTTTGCGGCAGAAGGTATTGCAAAATTAAAAGAAAATGTGGATACCTTATTAATTATTTCTAATAACCGTTTATTAGAAATTG
>CAYNOA010000303.1:0-935 GCA_964398695.1 uncultured Enterococcus sp.
AACGCGTCATTAAAAAGGCACAGGCGATGGCACTTAACCAAGGCAATACTGGTACGAAGGGCACTTTGTACTCACCTTTTTTCGGTTCGCCCATCATTTTACGCAAGCGAATGATGCCCAGTGACATTAAGATGAGACAAGACAAGGCCGTAATATTCGTTAATTCCGCTAAAATATCAAGTGGAAAGGCCGCCGCAAAGAATAAAGCGATCGCTCCGGTCACAAAGGTTGCTCGGACCGGTGTCCGATGTTTTTTATCAATTTTTTGTAAAAAGGCTGGTAATAAACCATCTTGGCTGATTGCATAAACGAGACGAACTAATGAGTATAACATTGAGATAGTCACCGTTAATAGCGTTAAAATGGCACCGACCGAAAGAATTGAACCCACCATACCTAAGTTCACATAGCGCATCGCAAAGGCCACGGGGTCACCCACACCAAGCTCAGTATAAGGCACAATGCCGGTTAAAATTAAGGTCACAATGACATAAAGAACCGTCGCTATAATAATCGAACCAATAATCCCTTTTGGAATATCTTTTTGTGGATCTTTGACTTCTTCAGCGGCCATGGCAATAGCATCAAAGCCTAAGAAGGCAAAAAACACTAAGGCAGCACCATCAAAAACACCAGAAAGGCCATATGGTAAGTAGGGTTTCCAGTTACTTGGTTCCACAAAAAAGACACCGACGACAATAAATAAAGCGATAATGCCAAATTTAACCCAAACCATTGCATTGTTTAAACGCAAGGCTTTTTTTGCTTCTTGGCTCACCCAAAAAGTAATAAAAATAACAACTAAAGCCGCAATCAAATCAATATAAGTGCCGGCTTTGGCGTTGTAACCGGCGGTCAGAGCGGTGGGCAAATGAATCCCCATACTGGCTAAAAAGCCTTGCACATAAGAAGACCAACCAGAAGCCACGGACGAT
>CAYNOA010000303.1:945-1336 GCA_964398695.1 uncultured Enterococcus sp.
CGAGTAAATACTCACAAATTAAAAACCAACCGGCTAACCAACCGACTAATTCCCCAAAGACCACATACAAATAACTATAAGGGCCGCCGGTTACTGGTACTCTTGAAGCAAACTCGGCAAAAGAAAAACCACTCAAGATTACCACAAATGCCGCCACGACAAATGACAAGGTCGCTGCCGGTCCAGCATAGTTGGCCGCGGCCGTTCCTGTGACCACAAAAATCCCGGTCCCAATGACTGCCCCAATTCCTAACATAATTAAATCTTTTAACTGTAAATCTTTTTTCATGAAACCCTGCGTTGCCGGTCGCAGTGCTTTCTTACGAAATACTTTCATCCGTCTCCTCTTTTCTTTAAGTTTTCCCATACTACTATTTTATTTTTCATTAGA
>CAYNOA010000303.1:1346-1782 GCA_964398695.1 uncultured Enterococcus sp.
CTTCCTAACTTTACCAAATTTTCTGTCAATTCTCCATTAGAAATTAAAAAGAATCACAACTTTTCATGCTTATTTTAGTCCCTGGTCAAAAATCGACTACGATTCGGTTGCTTTTTCTAGTTGGGGAGAGGCTCGCTTAAGTATGCCTGTCAAATAAAGTTTACTTGGGCAACCAACAATGACCGGTTCTAAAAAGGACGAAAGGACGGTGGCATCTTGATGCCACCGTCCTTTCTTTGATTGACGAACCCATAATATAAGAACCGTCGTTTTTTTCACGACTTATTTCAACAAAGCCACTAAGTTCGCTTGATTCACTTTTTCATAATTAACCAATTGTTTGGGTTGAATAATCAAACCAAATAAAGAAATTTGTGCATAGGCATTGACAATACCGGCTTTTTTCGACCAATGCGGTTCAAAGTAGTGATGTTTG
>CAYNOA010000304.1:0-1780 GCA_964398695.1 uncultured Enterococcus sp.
GTCATCATAGATAATCAAGACGTGCTTGCCCTGATACATGAATTCTTCTCCCATCGCTGTTCCAGCATAAGGGGCAATGTAAAGTAGTGGTGCAGGCTGAGAGGCACCGGCTGCGACAACAATCGTATAATCAAGCGCACCATGTTGGCGCAACGTTTCGACTTGTGTGCGCACGGTCGAATCTTTTTGGCCGATTGCGACATAAATACAAATCATATCTTGGCCTTTTTGATTAATAATGGTATCAATTGCAATCGAAGTTTTCCCCGTTTTACGATCGCCAATGATTAATTCCCGTTGCCCACGACCAATTGGCACTAAAGCATCGATTGCTTTTAGTCCGGTTTGCATTGGCTCAGAAACCGATTTACGTTGCATGACACCAGGTGCAGCCGTTTCGACTGGTCGGAATTTTTCTGTTTGAATTGGGCCAAGTCCATCAATTGGTTGCCCCAATGGATTGACCACACGGCCAATTAAAGCCTCCCCCACAGGTACTTCCATAATTTTACCGGTTCTTTTCACTTGGTCGCCTTCTCGAACAGTTTCAAAATCACCTAAAATAATGATTCCGACATCATTTGATTCTAAGTTTTGAGCCATCCCGAAAGCGCCATTTGAAAATTCAAGCAATTCACCACTCATGGCATTTTCTAGCCCATGGGCACGAGCAATCCCGTCCCCGACGTAAGTTACTGTTCCGGTTTCTTCAACATTCAGTTTATTTTCATAATTTTTAATTTGCTCTTTAATTAAGGTACTAATTTCTTCAGCTTTAATGGACACTTGCTTCACCTCTTCTACCGTGTCTATTTACTTAAATTTTTTTTGATTTGATTGAGTCGCTTTTTAAGACTACCATCGATGACTTCGTTCTTTGTTTCCACGACGACTCCCCCTAAAATGGTGGGATCAATTGCCTCAGTAATTTCAATTTTGGAATAACCAAATTGTCGCTTTAATTTTGTCATAAGTTGCGTGAGTTGTTGATCAGTTAAAGGAACGACCGTTGTTACTTTAACTGGCAAAATACCCATTTTTTCATAATAACGACTTTCAAAATCAGCAATAATATAAGGTAAATCCTTCATTCGTTGGTTTTGATAAACAACCAGTAGCGTCGTTTTTAAAACGCCTTGAAAATTTGAGGTCAACAGCTCAACCAATTGATTTTTTTCTGCTGCTTCAAACGTTGGATGGCTTAGGATTTCTCCCAAATTAGGAACGGTCGCAAAAATTTGACGCAAGATTTGTGCGTCTTGAAAAACCTCTTCTAACACTTGCTTTGTTTCCGCCAATTCAAACAAAGCTTTGCCATATCGTTTTCCAACTTCATATTTATCAAGCTTCATTTTCTGAACCTAATTGTTCAATATATTGATTCACAAGCCCTTCTTGGTGCTCAAGAGATAAATCACTTGTTAAGATTTTCTCAGCAATCGCAATAGATAATTCCGCAATTTCTTTTTTTGCGCCATCTAGTGCTGTTTGTCGTTCGAGAGTGATGTCTTGATGCGCTCTTTCTTTCAAACGAGAAACCTCTTCTTGCGTTTGACTTAACAAGGTTTGGCGGTTTGATTCTCCCTCTTTTTTTGCTTCTTGAACAATCAAAGTAGCTTCGTTTTCTGATTTAGCAAATCGTAATTCAATTTCTTTTTCATATTTTTGCGCATTTACTTTTGATTGTTCTGCTGAATCCAAATCATTGGAGATTTGGTCTGCCCGTTTTTTAAATACGTCACTAATTTGTTCCCAAGCAAAGTGCTTTAAAAGAACAAGT
>CAYNOA010000305.1:0-1766 GCA_964398695.1 uncultured Enterococcus sp.
GGCCTGTTCCGGTTGAGTAATCGTTAATAGCGGGTGTTGCCCATCAGCGGTTAAAGTAGCGGTTTTGTCCGTTTGATTTAAAATCGAAAAACCAATTATTTTTTGATAAAATTGTAATGAGCGTTCAAGATTGCTAACTTTTAAATTGACTTGTCCAACAAAAGTGGTCGGTGCTTGATGAAAATGCATAAGAAAACCCCTCCTTGATTTTTAAAAGTTTTTTATAGGTCAGATGATTCGAATTCGAATTCTTAAGCAGTTACTGGCTTTATAGAACCTAATTTACGCTTGTATTTGATTTTGGTCAAAGAATGACACTTGGGCAGTGAATAAAGTAGTCAGACTGTAAGTGAAAATTAAGTTTGGCTGGGTATGTTTGGAGGGAGAATCTAGGTTTTAAGCGCAATGCCTTAAATTGGAAACAGCGGTGGGGGGAATCGGTTTAAGCAGTTAAGTACTTTCAACGAAACTTAAAGACTTAGAACAACAAAATATTGTAAAGTGTCATGTTTACAATGATTTTTGCCTTTAGATAAATAGTAAACGCAAAATAAGTAATAGAAGCGTTGACCGCGTATAGGGACTGGTCAACGCTTTTATTTGTGTAATTTATCTGATTGAGGCTAAAAACTAGTATTCATTCGTATTTTAAATTGAAAAGTGTTAGAATTTAATGAACGTAGTATTGGCGCTAAGAAAGAATCAATAGAAAATAAAAATGGAAGAAAAAGATAGGCGGAATGTTAAAGCAAAAATACTAGCTAAAAAGATTCTATCGGGTTGTCGTAAAGATGCTAAAGTAGATGTATATAAAACTAAAAACTAAAGGGGGATGCTGGCTCTTATCTAAATGTGTAAAGTAGTAATTTTGTTTTCAAGGAACATTATTTACTTCAAAATATATTATTACGAGGAGAAGAAAATGAAAAGCATAAAATTCTGGTTCGTCTTATTGTTGGTCTCGTCTGTTAATCTTGCTGCTTGTAGCGCTAAAAAACCTGAAACAGCGACAACGGCAACGACAACGACAATAACAAGTAACAGTCATGAAAAAGGGATTCAAGTTGATAAAAAAATATTAAATGTAGTGATTACCTTTCCAGCATCATTAATGGAAATGAGTGGAGAAGATTCAACATTGGATGTTTTAACTGATGAAATGAAAGAAAATGGAATAAAAGAGGTTGTCAAAAATCAAGATGGCTCGGTGACTTATACGATGACCAAATCAGCCCATAAAGAATTACTTGCAGACTTACGCAACGACTTAGAAGCATCGATAGCCCAACTTGCCCAAAGTGATGAAACGCCTTCAATCAAAGACGTCACTTACAATAAGGATTTGACCAAATTCCAAGTAGTGGTCGATCGTGAGGCTTTTGAAAACAACTTTGACGCTTTTAGTATCTTAGGACTTTCATTTTATTCCTTGTTTTATCAAGCTTTTGAAGGGGTTAATAGTACAAATTTAAAGACAACGATTGATTATGTCGATGTAGATACTGGTGAAGTTTTTGATACCGTTGTCTTCCCCGATGCTTGGGAGAATTTCAAGGAAGGATAAGAGGAGCGATTTAAAATTTATTTTAGTAATAGTAATTGGGAGTGAAATCGTGGAAGTATTACCTAAACCAATAATTTATGAGACAATTTATGATAAGACCAATGCTGTAGATATCTTTGAAGATGGTGTACAGGAAAACCTAAATTTAAAATCAAAATATATATTAGATTATCCAACAGTTTATATTATTAAAGATGATTTA
>CAYNOA010000306.1:0-1723 GCA_964398695.1 uncultured Enterococcus sp.
CCCAGAAAAGCGAATTAACTGAAAATTCAAATATTATTTATGCAACACTAATGATATTCACAAAAACAAAAATAAGAAATCAAAAAAGGGGGGCGTGTGTTTTTTTTACGCTCAGTAAAAAAACAATTAAAATTGTGGGTAACTTAAAAAAAGTGGAATGAAAAGATTGATTTGATGGACTTTTTGAAATTAATAATCAAAGATAAAGTCGATTTATGTTTCATAACGACCTCGTGTTTCACGATAAAATAAAATTAAATTTCCTGAAAAGTTCCAAAGAATTAACGAGTAGTTTATGCTATAATGGTAAAACGAATATAAGATAGGGGGAGTGGACATGGAACTGTCTTCAGAATTTAAAGCGCGACAACTGCTTGAAGAAGAAGCGAATCGGATTCGGCTTTTAATTAAAAATCAAAAGCATAGTCTTTGCATTGCCCACTGCAAAGCATTTGAAGAAGTAGTGGATACGCAAATGTATGGTTTGTCTCGACAAATTGCTTTTGCCATTTCGTTAGGAGCAATTTCAAATGTTAGTGGCCAACAAATTTTAAGTGATTTAGAAAGAGACTTAAATCGGATGTATCACGAAGTTTATCAAGAGCAACAAGAAAACGAATTAGGCAAGGAGGTTTAGTCTTGCCCAAAAAATTAAAAAAAAGACATCTATTAGACTGGGGGATTTTACTACCTTATTTAACACTAAGTGTCATTGGTCTGATGATGGTTTATAGTACGACTTCTTACGTACAGTTAGTTCAAGGTGCCAATCCAGCTAAACAAGCAATTTCCCAATTGGCTTTTTGGATTTTAAGCTTAATTGTCATTACAATTATCTATAAAATGAAAGTGGCTTTTTTAAGGAATAAGAACTTAATTAATCTGGCAGCCACGTTTATTACAATATTTCTAATTTTAGCTTTCTTTTTTGACAAAGTGAATGGTTCTTGGGGCTGGATTCCGCTTCCGCTAATTGGTGGGACGCTTCAGCCAGTTGAATTTTTAAAGTTCATTGTGATTTGGTATTTTTCTGTTAAGTTAGCGAGTTGTCAAAATGTCATTCACCTTGGTTTGTTTCAAAACTTAAAGGGAGCATTGTTACTTTTTGCTTTTCAAGTTGGATTGATTCTTTTTTACCCGGACTTTGGTAACGCAGCGGTCATTGTCTTGTTATTTATGGTGGTTCTTTTAACAAGCGGCGTTAGTTACTTTTACACCCTACTAGCCGGCGGCGTGACGCTTGTTGGCAGTGTGCTAGCGGTCTTTTTTGTCAACACAGTGGGTTCAAAGATTTTACCGAGTCATGTGGTTTCTCGTTTTTTAGTCTTTCGAAATCCTTTTGTAGATGAATATGGACAAGGACATCAAATGATTCAAGGTTATTATGCGATGTTTAATGGTGGTATTTTTGGCCGTGGATTAGGCAATAGTATTCAAAAAAACGGTTTTTTAAAATTCGCCCATACTGACTTTGCTTTTGCCATTGTTGTTGAAGAACTTGGATTACTGTTTGCGATTGCTATCTTGGGTTTATTGTTTTATTTGATTACCCGAATTATTCTAATTGGGATTCGCTCAGATGATCCCTTCAATTCAATGATGTGTTTAGGCATTGGCGTTTTATTTTTAGTTTCTGTTTTTATTAATTTAGGCGGTATTACAGGGATTATCCCTTTAACTGGAATTACTTTTCCTTTCATTAGTCAAGGAGGTTCTAGTTTAT
>CAYNOA010000307.1:0-1700 GCA_964398695.1 uncultured Enterococcus sp.
CTAAATGCCAGGAATTCTTACGCCAAACTCCTCTTCAAGCAACAGATCGTGCAAATTTAAAAGCATTACTAGATGGTCGAGAAGCGAATGGTATTATTTTTACAACGATGCAAAAGTTTGAGGAATCGGCCGAACCACTTTCTGAACGTAGAAATATTATTGTAATGGCCGATGAAGCCCATCGTGGTCAATATGGACTTGAAGAAAAAGTTGACGCGATTACAGGGCAAGTGAAAATTGGCGCAGCTCGAAAAATTCGTGATAGCTTACCAAATGCTACATACATTGGGTTTACAGGTACGCCTATTTCAAGTAAGGACAAATCAACCACAGAGGTTTTTGGTAACTATATTGATATTTATGATATGACCCAAGCGGTTGAAGATGGGGCGACCCGTCCGGTGTACTATGAAAGTCGGGTTATTCATTTAAAATTAGATGAAAGTGTTCTTAAAAGAATTGATGAGGAATACGACCTCATGGCAGAAAGTGCTGAGGAGCATGTGCTTGAAAAAAGCAAGAGAGAACTTGGACGGATGGAGTCAATCTTAGGTGCTGACCAGACACTTGAGGCATTAGTTAATGATATTATCCAGCATTACGAGGAAAATCGAGAACAAGAATTAACAGGTAAAGCGATGATTGTCGCTTATTCTCGTGCAATTGCGATGAAGATTTATGATAAAATTCTTGAGAAACGCCCAAATTGGACAGAAAAACTTGGAGTCATAATGACTTCTGGCAATAATGATCCGGAAGATTGGCATAATATTATCGGAAATAAACGGCACAAAGATGAAATGGCGAAGAAATTCAAAGATAATGAAGATCCCTTCAAAATTGCTATTGTTGTTGATATGTGGTTGACGGGATTTGACGTCCCGAGTCTTGCGACAATGTATATTTATAAACCGATGAGTGGTCATAATCTGATGCAGGCGATTGCTCGAGTGAATCGCGTTTATCAAAATAAAGAAGGTGGGTTAGTTGTTGATTACGTCGGTATAGCGGGCGCTCTACGCCAAGCAATGAACGACTATACAAAACGCGATAAGGGGAATTTTGGCAATCCAAACATTGCTGAAACCGCTTTGCCAAAATTTATCGAGAAGCTCGAAGTTTGTCGCGATATTTTCCACGGTTTTGATTACACTGCCTTCATGGACGAAAAGGCTACGGATTTAGTACGTGCGAAAGCAATTAGTGCAGGAGTTAACTTTTTATCTGGTATTGAGAAAGAAAAACAAAAAGAAGCGTATCTGAAACAAGCATTATTACTTCGTCAAGCGCTGACGCTATGTCGTTCTTTACTGGATCCTGAACAACGATTTGAAGCGGCTTATTTTGAAGCAGTAAGAACGCTTCTAACAAGAATAGTTGGCGAAAATAAGCCTTTATCACTGAAAGAAATAAATCAACGTATCAATGACTTACTTAAAGCCAGTATTAAGAGTGAAGGCGTGATCAACTTATTCTCTGATATCGACACTGGCTTCTCACTTTTTGATCCAAAATTTCTTGATGAAATCGCTAAAATGAAAGAAAAGAACCTAGCTGTTGAATTATTGAAAAAATTGATTGCAGAGCAAGTTTCTCTTTACCGTAGGACGAATCTTGTGAAATCAGAAAAGTTTTCTGAATTGCTTTCAAATGCGATGAAGGCATATCTAAATGGGATGCTTTCTAACGAAGAAGTCATT
>CAYNOA010000308.1:0-1699 GCA_964398695.1 uncultured Enterococcus sp.
TTGATAAATTCGTTCCATAACGCACCCCTTAATCATATTTGTTAATTTCTTAACACGAATAGATTACCATATAATTATGTGAATTTAAATAGGAAATAAAGACTTTTTATTCGTTTTTTTGATAAAAAACTAAAAAACGATTTTATATTATTGTTAAAAAGACACAAAACACGAACATTAACTGTTTTCGAGTGATTTTGGAACGAAATAGCTTGTTTTATCTGTTTTTTCAATTGCTAAAAGCGTCAATTTCCGGGAAATGCCGCCACCATATCCAGTAATACTGCCACTTTTACCAATCACACGGTGACAAGGCACGATAATTGAAATTGGGTTACTGCCAACGGCCCCACCCACGGCTTGTGCAGACATGCGCTCTTTTTGTAAATCTTGCGCAACCTCTTTTGCCATTTCACCATAAGTTGTGGTTTGACCATAAGGAATCTCACTAATTTTTTGCCAAACAAGTTTTTGAAAAGGGGTACCACTTGCTTTTAATGGAAAATCAACGGCCACTTGGCGCCCTTGGAAATAAGCGTCAAGCCAACAGCTAACTTTAAAGAAAAGTTCTGGCTCTTCTTCGCAGTAAGTTACTTGCTGATTTCCTTCTTGAAATTCTTGTTCGTCAAAATATAAACCTGTTAAATTTTCTCCATCACTTGTTAAAATCAGATTACCTAAGATTGAAGGATAGATTTTTTTATAATTTTTTTGCATCTTCGCCCTCCTTTATTCAAGTTAATTTTCATTACTTATTATAAAAGACCAGAATAAAGTGATCATCTATACATACACTCGCTGATTTTTTAACTAGCTTCTCCTTTATAAATGAAACTTATTGGTAATAAGTCTTGCTACTTCTTGTGCCGCTAAATTAGTATTGTTAATTCTTAAATAATTTTCTTTTTTAATTTCATCTTTTAGCGAATTCAAGCGATGACTTTCTATGGTTGCTTTTAATTCATTTTCAGACCGTTCAACGTTCCTTTTAGTTGGTTTATGTTCCAAGCGATGTGGACTTTTATTTCGTTCGAGTCGTTCAGCTAAATCCGCTTCTAGCTCTACAAAATAAATTGTCGCATTTTTTGACTCAAAGATTTCAGTCACTTGATTAACAAAATCCCAATCTTCTTGCAAATCAAAGGCCCAAACGTAAGTAAAAATCAAACCGGTCATTTTGCTTTCAGCCATAGTTTTAAAAATTTCTTTCCGAAATAAGTCCGATAAGCACCATAGTTCGGGACTAAAGCCAAATAAAGGTTTAAGCAGTTCAATCGTCATATGGTTGTGAAATAATTTTAAGCCTGTTCTTTTAGCCAGTTCTTGTCCTACCGTCATTTTACCAACAGCCTGTGGGCCAAAAATCAGTATAAACTTCATTACTGCTCCTTTATTCAACGAAATCAATCATTCATTCAAATTTTACTTTCTTTTTTGTGTGGTTCAAAAAATAGGTTCGTGTTGCTTGTTCATCTTGATTAAGCTGGGCAATCAATGCTTCAATGCCATCAAAAGCAACTTGATTTCTTAAATGATGGCACCAACGAACCGTCACTTGCTCCCCGTAAATATCTTGGTGAAAATCTAAAATATTCACTTCAACCGTAACGGGACGATCTTTTTCAAAGGTATCATTGCGACCAATGGAGCCCATTGATGGATACCACCGGTCACCAATTTTGATTTGGGTAACATACAC
>CAYNOA010000309.1:0-1679 GCA_964398695.1 uncultured Enterococcus sp.
AGCGCTGAAACGACAAAAAGCACGACAGATACAAGCACACTTAATCTACAAGAGCAGTTTTATGAACAATCCACGGGGGAAAATGAAAACGCAAGTAAGGAGGCGACTGAACCGAGCACGCCAAGTAGTGAAAAGCTTCCGGTTGAAAGTACGCAAGAATCGACAACGAAAACAATTGAAGAAACGTACGCAGCAGATTCAAGTTCCCTAAAAGAAACAATGAATCAGGAAAAAAGTGTTACTCAAAATCTAATGACGAATGGGGATTTTTCTAACGTTGAAGCGCAAAGCGACAAGTGGTCAGGTGAAAAAGCAAACGCTTGGAGTTTATGGATACCAAGTGATATAAAAGCAACCAATTATATTGCGCAAGTAAATGCAGAACGTCAGTTGATCTTTTCGAGTGCCAGTGAAGAATTACGAGTGGCAGCAACTCAAAAAGTGACGGTTGATGCTAGTAAAACGTATGGACTTTCTTTCGATATAAAGACTGAGAATTTGACGAATATTGCACGGATTCGGATAAACGAACAAAATGAAAAGGGCCAAACCAATTTATGGCACTCTAAAAGTGTCAAAGGGACAAATGATTGGCAAACCATCGTACAAGACTTTAAACCAAATTCAGAAACAAAATTTGTGACTATCGAATTATTTTTTGAAAAAGGGACAGGGACGCTTTACTATGATAATGTTAGCTTTGTAGAAAAAGACAGTCAAGAAGAGGAAACCGTAAAACTTGAAGATAAAATTGAAATTCACACAAAGAACGTTTACCTTACGAAACAAGAAAATTATATTTATGAAGTAAGTGATTCAACCATTGCTAAACAAGAAAATGGTTTGTTATATCCTCAAAAGGCCGGAGAAACAACAGTAAAAATCTTGAATAGCAATGGGACCTTTGTGAAGGAAATACCGTTAATTGTATCTACATACGAAGAAACAAAGTACCATAGAATGTTAAAGCAATGGAATGATATTGTTGCGGGGAATGATTATTTTAATGAGAACAATGCGGTAATGGCTCAACAAAATAAACAACTGGATACTTCGGTGGAAGAAATTCTTACTTTTTATAATTTGAATGAAAATTCGAAAATCCTTTGGAAAGATTTAACAGATTATAATACCTCAGCGAACTTAACGACCTCTTACCGAAGAATTGAAACCATTGCTAAACAAGTGACACAACCGGCATCAAAATATTATCAAGATCAAGAAGTTATCCGTTTAGCAAAAAATGCGATGGAGTGGATGTATACCAATGTATACAACGAGAGTGGAGCCATTAAAGGAAATTGGTGGGATTATGAAATCGGCTCACCCCGAGCAATTAATAATACCTTGTCTTTAATGCAAACATACTTTACAACCGAAGAAGTGCGCCGTTATACGAACCCAATTAATTATTTCGTACCAGATGTTTATAATTTTCGAGTAACAACGGGTGCGCCATTCAAAGCTTTAGGCGGGAATTTGATTGATATGGGCCGGGTGAAAATTATTTCTGGTGCATTAAGACAAGAACCTACAATCGTTGAAGCGGCGATTGAATCTTTGCAACAAGCATTTAATTATGCAAACCCAGGTGAATCTGGCTTTTTTGAAGATGGTTCATATATTGATCATGAAAATGTCGCTTTAACTGGCGCTTATGGGAATGTTTTAATCGATGG
>CAYNOA010000310.1:0-1672 GCA_964398695.1 uncultured Enterococcus sp.
CAATCGAAGCCTCCTTCCCAAGAAGGCATAAAATGGGAGGTTAATTTAATGAATTTAATCAATAGCCCTGATTTCGCTCAATCAGTTGAACGAGCAGTTCGTGCATTGACTACCGTCAGTGATTTAACGGCGATTCATGAAGTCCCAAGTATCAAAAAAGGCAATGATTTATATCATACAATCGGTCTTGGAGCGATGGGGTTGCATACTGTTTTAGCAACCAATCAAATCCACTATGGCTCTCCCGAAGCACTCGAATTTACTGAAGCTTGTTTTTACGCACTCAATTATTATTCTTTAGTCGCTAGTAATAAAATTGCCAAAGAAAAAGGACAAACTTTCCATGACTTCGATGCTTCTTCTTATGCGGATGGCTCTTATTTTATATCTTATCTTGCCAAACCTTTTACTTTAACTTTTGAAAAAAATAAGCAGTTATTTGCCAATATCCCTTTACCAACTATTAAAGATTGGCAATTTTTAACAGAATCTGTGCAAAAACATGGGCTTTATCACCGAAATCGGCTGGCTGTTGCACCTAACGGATCTATCTCTTATGTCAATGAAACGAGTGCCTCGCTTCACCCGATTACACAACTCGTTGAACAACGGCAGGAAAACAAGGTCGGTTCCGTTTTTTATCCAGCACCTTTTTTAAGTAACGAGACTTTACCTTATTACACAAGTGCTTATGAAATGGATCAACGTAAAATTATTGATACGTATGCCGTCGCTCAAAAACACATTGATCAAGGGATGAGTCTTACGCTCTTTATGCGTTCGGTTTTACCTGCTGGATTATACGAATGGAAAAGCAGAGACCACTTACTTATGACCACTCGTGATTTGAATCGTCTGCGAAATTACGCCTGGACCAAAGGAATTAAGTCCATTTATTATGTCCGAACTTTTACGCCTGATGACGAATTTACTAGTGCCAACCAATGTGAAGCTTGCATGATTTAATCACACTTAAAGGAGTTTTTAATAATGAGTTTTTTATATTATAAAGCCGTCAACTGGAATGAAACTTTTGACACACTTGACACCTACACTTGGGAAAAATTAACCAATCATTTTTGGCTTGATACCCGTTTACCGATACGTGAAGATTTCGCTGCTTGGGAAAACTTGCCGCAAACAACACGCCAAGTATTGATTCAATTACTAGCGAGTATTTCATTAAATGCTGCACTTCAGGCTGAAATTGGCGCACCTAGTTTGCGTCCAGACATTCAAACCCAACAAGAAGAAGCTGTTTTAAACATTTTAAATTTTTTAGAATCGGTGCATACAAAAGCCTATACTAGTCTTTTTCGTGGCTTGATTTCAGTTAAAAAAACGCAAGCTGTTTATGATTTTGCTGATCATCATCCGCTTTTACAAAAGGAAATTACCTTATTAGAAAATATTTTTGAACACGGAGATGCCCTTCAAAAAAAAGCTGCTTTTTTCTTAGCCGAAACTGTTTTAACTTTCGGAAAATTCGCACCACTTTTTCAACAAGAAGAGTTAAATCAAACCAAGCAAATGCTACGGCAAATCTTGCAAGGCTCTGGCATTTTTAGTGCTTATCTGGGATATAAATTTCAAAAAACATATCGACTTTTAGATAACACTGCTAAAAAGACTTTTCAAGTTTGGTTTGAAGACTTTAGCCAGGAGCTCATCC
>CAYNOA010000311.1:0-1648 GCA_964398695.1 uncultured Enterococcus sp.
TCAAAGGGGCGAACTTCCACAGCACTCGTTTTTAAATCATCAATGAACTCATAGGGCAGCTTAATCGAACCCACGCTGTCATACATCAAACGAACTTTAATCCCCGTTTGTGCTTTTTCTTTCAGTAAAGCAGCGAGTTCACTGCCCGTCTCATCGGCTTTATAAATAAAGTAAAACAGATGGATGTGATGCTCTGCCTGACGAATATCGGTCAAGATATTTTGATAGGCAACTTCCCCGTCGGCGTAAGAGACTAAAGCGTTGCCCTTTAAGGCTTCGTTCCCTGATAAATAAAATAATTCTTTTGATAAAGGATTTTTTTCATCCACCCAATTGGGATGTTGCCTAAAAATATCCAGTAAATAACGATGTAACTGGCGGATATTTTCTTTTTGAATTTTTGAAAAGCGTCTAGTTTTCGGATTACGACCGATTAAAAAGAAGAGTAAAATACCGATAAATGGAAAAATTAAAATAGCAAATAGCCAAGCAAACTTTGACGTTGCGTTGCGGTCATCAAAGAAAATCAAATAGCCACTCATTAAAATGGAGACCACTTCAACAAGTATCGTCAAAACTAAGAAACTATCAAAAATGAAATAAATAATGAGGCTGATTATCCCAAAAACTAAGGTAATCACTAGCATTTGTTGGAGTTTATTTTTCATCGCTTTCTTCAAGTTCCTTTCGTTTACTTTTAATTCGTCTGAATTTTATCCCATAGACGATGGCCACTTTTAAAGCAGCAACGACTGGTAAAATAATAATCATTCCTAAAATACCAAAAGCTTGTCCCGTAATCAACATGACAATAATGACAAATAACGGGTGCATCTTCAATTCTTTACTCATTACATAAGGAGAAACTACATAAGATTCACCTAATTGAACAATAATAATTCCAATGATAATAATAAAAGCATTGACGTCGTTAGTGACTAATCCGGCAATCACGGCTGGAATCGCCCCGATCCATGGCCCAAAATAAGGAACAATATCCATGACTCCTGCCACAACCGCAAACAGCAGCGCCCCTTTTAACCCCGCAAGTCCAAAAGTTAACCATGCACCTAAAAAAACATAGAAACAAACAACGGCTTTTCCGCTAATATAATCCGATAGTGTTTTCTCTAATGCTACAAAGAAATCCAAGCCCCACTTTTGGTACTCTTTCGGTAATTTTTCATGAAATTTCTTTGCTTTATTCGTATTTTTTAGCATATAAATAACCATAATTGGCATAATACTCACCACTAAAAAAGAACTCGAAACAAAGCTAAAGACCAAATTTGTGCCGCTACGTAAACCAACAAAAATGACATCAAAGAAATCAGTAAATGAACGATTAAATAGTGCCAAATACTCCTCCATGCTTTCACGATTTAGCAAGTCCGTTTGGATGATCCAGCGATCAACTTCTTGAATTAGTTGTGGTAAGCTTTTCATGAGTGCATCAATTTGGAGTAGCAATAATGGAATAAACTCCCGAACTAAAAATACAATGACGACTAAGAAGAATAGCAAAGACAAAACTAAACTCAATACTTCATTCTTTAAATACTTAATGAGCTGTAAGTATAAGGGTCTCAGTAAGTAATAGATAAAAAATGAAATAATCGTTGGGATAAGTAAGGTACTAACCGTAATT
>CAYNOA010000312.1:0-1645 GCA_964398695.1 uncultured Enterococcus sp.
AATACAATTCGGCTAAAGCAAATAGAATCAATGGTTCTTCTGGCAAGATTTTTTCGGCTTCTTTTAATTTGGCTTCGCTAACTTCTGGAATGCCTAAAACTTGGTAAATATCGGCAGTAATCAGTAACGCACTCGGATACTGATCACTACTTGGTTGGATTTTTTCTAATAGTTCAAAAGCCGCTTCAATCTCGTCGTTTTCAATCGCAATTTCAGCGAGTGGCAATAAAAAATCGGCCTCATTTTCAGGTGAGCGTTTGATTAATGTTTCGTAAATACTTTGAGCTTCTTCTAAAAAGCCCATCGAAAATAAGACTTCCCCTAATTCCATTAACACTGCTGGCTGGTCTTTTCGTAAAGCTTCATTTAATTCAATTTGTGCTTGTGCTAAGTCTTCTTGCTCAAGTGCAAGTAACATATTTTCACTGTGCGTCATTTGGTTTTCTCCTTAGATGAAATTGAGCGAGGCGCTGATAAGTTTCATAAGCTTCGATTAAGTCCGCTGCTTTGACTGTACTTTTGTCGCCCAACATCCCAATTTTCGTAATAATTGGTAAATCTCTTTTCTCTTCTAATAAATTTAACACATTTTCTAGGTATTCTGCCATGAAAATTTGTTCAGGAATTGCTAGAGGAAAACCTAGATAGGTTAACCAACGATAAAAATTTTCAAAATGAAAGGGAAATTCTTGCACAACTGCATTCCAAGAAAGATGCAACAAAAAACCCAATAAACGCTTCATATTTTCGGACAAAAGATGCCCGTTTTGTGTGAAATAAAAGGCTTCTTCAAAAATTTTTCCGTAAGCTTGAATTTCCAAGGCATGCGCTTGGTAAGCTTGGGTTAAATCCTCAATAAAGGCTGCTAAAGAGTTGGTTTGGCATTGTTTGGGAGTGGCAAATTCTTGATAAAGTCGTTGCAATAAAGCGTAATCACATAAAAGCGCCGTTTGAATAAAAACCCATAAATCAACCAGCTTGCCTTCATTTTGAAAAGTCATCATCGTTTGGTCAACAAAAATCTCTTGCGGCAGGTTTCTTTGTTTTAAAACCGGTCGGCTACTTTTTTGTTGAATCGTCACCTGAGGAATTAAAGCTTGCGCGTAACTTTGGAAAGACACAGGAATTACCCAAAATTCACCCGACAAAATACTGACTTGTTGTAAAAAACCGGTCAATTCAACCACACCAGCATTGCCCAGCGCAATAAATAGGTACTCTTTTGATTTAGGAAAGGGCTCTAAAAAACGAAGCAAGCTCATCCATTCTTCTAATGTGTTGGCATAGAGCGAATTGCGACAAATATACCAATCCATTTGATTTTTTTTAAACAGAGCCGGCATTTTTTCAAAAAAGTGTTCGTAGTAACGTTGATTCGTCAAAATAATGAGGTGTTTCTCCGCAAATTGACTCGCGCCAATGCTAGCACTTAAGGTTTCGCCGTAAGTAATCTTGGTTTTTTGTTGGGCTTTTTGATAGTTAATTTGCATCTTCCATCACCCCTTGGATTCATTACATGTATTATAACACAGCCTTTTGTATTCTCAACGAAACAAGATTTTTTTACAGTCCTTGTTTTTATTTTGCTTGACTTAACTGCCAAAAAACCGCTTTGGAATTTTTGATTTCCTAAGCGGTTTTATTG
>CAYNOA010000313.1:0-1643 GCA_964398695.1 uncultured Enterococcus sp.
TTGAAAATTCTTTAGTTAGTCGTGGAACCATTATCAAAAATCAAGCGACCGTGCAAGACTCGTTGGTTTTTGCGAGTTGTGAAATAAAAGCCAATGCCCTTGTTCGTTATGCAATTTTAGATAAGAATGTGATTGTAGAAGAAGGTGTCCGGATTGAAGGTACTCCGGATAATCCAGTGGTCATTGCAAAATCTGTACAGGTCACTTCAGATGTGATTGGGGGATAAATGCATGAAAGTCTTATTTGCGGCAGCAGAATGTGCCCCATTTTTTAAAACAGGTGGACTTGGGGATGTTGCTGGGGCTTTGCCAAAGGAACTGGCGAATCGCGGAATTGAAACAGCCGTTGTTTTGCCGTATTTTACAAAAATGGCGACAGAATACCAAAATCAATGTGAAGATTTATTTTCATTTACTGTTCATGTTGGTTGGCGCCAACAGTATTGTGGCGTAAAGCGTCTCGTTTTAAATCAAGTCACCTACTATTTTATCGATAACTTATACTATTTCGATCGAGAAGATTTATATGGGTACTACGATGATGGCGAACGTTTTGCTTTCTTTCAGATGGCCATTATCGAAATGATGGAAAAAATCAATTTTATTCCAGATATCGTGCACGTGAATGATTATCATACCGCCATGATTCCATTTTTACTCAAAGAAAAATATCGGTGGATTCAGGCATACGAAAAAATTCAAACGGTTTTAACCATTCATAATATTGAATTTCAAGGCCAATATGCGGCAAGTGTTTTACCTGATTTATTTGGTATGGGAACCGAACGTTATGAAGATGGGACGGTTCGTTGGAATGAAGCGGTGAACTTTTTGAAAGCCGGAATTTTATATGCTTCGCGTGTCAATACGGTGAGTCCTTCCTATGCAGAAGAAATAAAAACCTCGGCGTTTGGCTCAGGTCTAGAAATTGTTTTACAGATGGAGAGTCAAAAATTAGTGGGAATTTTAAATGGGATTGATTATGCGATTAACAATCCGGCGACGGACCCAATTCTAGTGAGTCATTACTCAGTCGATGATCTTACTGGGAAAAAAGAAAACAAACGAGAATTGCAACGCTTAATGGGATTAAACCAAGTAACAGACATTCCTGTGATTTCAGTCGTGAGTCGCCTGACTTATCAAAAGGGCTTCCATTTACTTTTAGCAGAGTTAGAGAATCTCTTACAATTTAATATTCAATTTGTTTTGCTTGGGACAGGGGATTCGTTATTTGAAGAAGGCTTTAGAAAATTAGCTTACAAATACCCGGATAAGTGTGCGATTCAAATTGGTTTTGATGTGAAATTGGCTCAAAAGATTTATGCAGGTTCAGATTTATTCCTAATGCCTTCAGCTTTTGAACCTTGCGGATTGTCACAGATGATTGCCATGCGCTACGGTACGTTACCGATTGTTCACGAAGTTGGTGGCTTAAGAGACACGGTTGAGCCATTCAATCTTTTTGAAGAAACCGGGACAGGTTTTGGCTTTGAGAACTTTACGGGTTTTGATATGATGCAAGCCATCAAATCGGGGATTCAACTTTATGAAATGAATCAAACGGTATGGTTAAAAATTCAGCAAAATGCGATGACCCGTGATTTTAGTTGGCAAACCTGTTGCCAAGGTTATCTTGATCT
>CAYNOA010000314.1:0-1628 GCA_964398695.1 uncultured Enterococcus sp.
TCCTACGTCGACCGTGCGTGGAAACAAGGCTTTGATCTCAGCTGGAAAAGCACTCGTGGCGATATCGACATCATGAATGGGATGATCTAATAACACATCGCGCACACTGCCACCAACAAAATAGGCTTCAAATCCCGCTTGTTCAATTTTCTTTAAGATTGGCAAGGCTTTTTCAAATTCAATTGGTAATTTGTTTAGTTGCATTGCTCCTCACCCTTCTTTTCTTTCTCTTTTTTTTCAGTCAGGCCATCTTTTCGTTCAAAACGAAAATGGTCTCTTTTTTGAAATTTTGCCATATTGGTTTCAAAAGCTTGCGTCAAGTCAATTTCTAACGCATTAGCCATAATCAGCGTCGTAATGAAGACGTCGCCTAATTCTTCTGCAACTTCTTTGGGTTGTTCGTTTATTTTTTTGGGTTTTTCACCATAAGTGTGGTTTACCTCGCGGGCCAGTTCGCCCACTTCTTCCGTCAAACGAGCCAAGAGCGCTAAGGGCGAAAAATAGCCCGCTTTAAATTGTTGAATATAATCATCGACTTGGCTTTGCATCAAAGCCAATGTTTTATTTTCTTTTTCCATCAATTACACCTCGTTTCTATCTTAGCAAATTACACGTCAATTTCCTAGAAAAAGAAAATTGTCGTGGGTCATTTTTCATGATACATTTAGAAGGTAGTTTGTAAGTGAAAAGGAGTTTTGTCAATGAAACAGGTATTTTCTATCAAAACGCTGCGAGATTTTAGCGTGATGATTATTGGAACAGCGATTTTTGCTTTTGCCATTGTTTATTTAAATATCCCCAATGACTTAGCCGAGGGTGGGATTACGGGGATTACCTTGATTTTGCGGGCTTTATTTGGGATTAACCCGGCTTTAAGTACCCTGGTTTTAAATATCCCTTTAATTTTTATTGGACGTAAATATTTAGGTCTGCGCACTTTTTATTATACCATTGTTGGTACGCTCGCCCTGTCATTTTGGCTAGCCGTTTGGCAAGAAATTCCCATCGTGATTGATTTAGAGCACGATCTTTTAATTGCCGCTTTACTGGGTGGTGTGATTACCGGGATTGGGAGTGGCCTTGTTTACCGCGTGGGTGGAACGACGGGGGGCAGTGATATTTTAGCTCGCATCCTTGAAAAATATTTCGGTATTTCGGTCGGCCGTTCCTTATTAATTTTTGACAGTCTCGTGTTAATCGCTTCTTTATCTTACATTGACTTAAACAAAATGATGTATACCCTCATTTTTGCTTATGTCTTCTCGCGCGTCATTGATTCGGTTTTAGACGGTGGCTATTCGGCCAAAGGACTTTTAATTATGTCAGAAAAAAATGAAGAAATTGCGCCAATCTTAATGAAAGAACTCGATCGTGGCATTACTTTTTTAAATGGTGAAGGCGGATTTGCGCAAATCGATAAACGGATTATTTATATCGTCTTAACCCCAAGAGAAATTTCGCAAGCCAAAGAAATCATTCATGAATTTGATAAGAATGCCTTTATCTCCATCATTAACGTTCACGAGGTACTCGGTGAAGGCTTTAGTTACAAACGCAAAAAAAAGAAATTATTTGGCTAAAAAAACCACATCAAAAACAAGAGGTTGTGACAGAAGTGTTCAGCTTCA
>CAYNOA010000315.1:0-1038 GCA_964398695.1 uncultured Enterococcus sp.
TCCGCCACAAGAAATTACCAACAGTGACATAGTTATTACCACCTAGCGACACCGAAATGACCACTGTGTGTAAATGGTGTCAAGAGCGGTAGCAAAATGGTTCTTTCCCGAATTTAGTGCAATCTTGTTGTACAATACAGAAAGAACGACGGAATTAAAATGATATCGAATTTATAATTCATTGGTCATTACAGGATATAATCGAACGTTCGATACTTTTCGAAAAACATATCAGAAAATATCGAAGAAACAAAAAATAACTGAACTGACGGAAATTAATAAGTTGAAAACAGTCAAAAAATCATGCTTGGTGGTTGCCATTTTGAAACATTCAAATTAAAAATGATTCTCTTTGACTATCAGCACCAAAGTCGGGAAAGAACCAATTCCTAACCGCCCTTGACAGTTAGCGCTTGTCTATAGGTTTTCTGAAAGAAATCGAACGTTCAATAATATCCTAGAAGAATGAATCATAAAGCCGTGTGAATGCTAAATAATAATATCCAGAGTATACAAGAATATTGGTTTATTCAACACCCAATCTGTAAGCACCCGATTACATTTATTTTATAGACAATATACAATAACTATATACTTCATCACAATCACTCTAAGCAAATTTACATTTTTTGTGAAAAACGGTCATAGAAAAAACAGTTGAAAGCGCTTATTATGGAATCAAGGAGGAATGATTAATATGAGTGATCGCAATCAAGACATACTCCGTCAGCTGATAAAAAACAAAAAAATTAAAGAAGAAACATTATTAACAGAGTTTGGAGTAACATCGCGCCAACTAAGTTATACGATTCAAAATATCAATGATAAGTTAGTTGAAAAAGGATTAGCTATTATTGAAAAGCAACAAGGACATTTTGTTTGTCCGCGCGAAACAATTGACTACTTGACCATACATCAAACCTTAGAAGATATTGTTTTTTCAAAAGAAGATAGGATGTATTTAATACTCATCATGATTTTGACTCGAAAAGAAGAATTGTCTTTGGATCATTTTTCAATCGAATTGAAAATGAGTAA
>CAYNOA010000315.1:1048-1612 GCA_964398695.1 uncultured Enterococcus sp.
AAATACGATTGTCAATGACATCAAACAAGCAAAAGTAATGTTAGAGCCGTTTCATTTAGAAATAGAATTTAGTAGAAAAGAAGGCTATCGTATTCATGGAAAAGAATGGGATAAACGAATCGTTCTATCGCATGCCCTTACTAAAATTTATAAAATTTATGGTGAAAATGTTACGAATGAATTACTTGTTAATACCCATAAATACATTGAAATGGCAAGGAAAGCAGTTTTAAGAATTGAAAAATATTTAGGTATTAAATACACGGATGAAGATTTTTATCCCTTAACCTATTTGCTGGCTACCGTATTGATTCGAATCGAAAGAAAGCAACTGGTAACAATTGAAGACTTTAAAGACCCCGATGAAATTAAACGCACAAAAGAGTATCAGGCCTTGTCTTATGTATTCACAGAATTTCCGTTTTTATCTCAGAGTGAAATTTTATATATTGCTTTACAATTATTAAGTGCCAATGTGCGAAGCAATCAGGTGTTTACTGAGCTGGATTTGCCTTTATTATCAAATTCTTTATGGGAATTTTTAATTGAATTTGAAGCAAACAC
>CAYNOA010000316.1:0-1598 GCA_964398695.1 uncultured Enterococcus sp.
TTTCACTGTTTGAAGATAGTAAATCAAAAACTGTTGCTTTATCCTTTTGAGTAGGATAGTCGAAATTCTTACTTTTGGTGTTTGAATAGTATCGCTCAAAAAATTCATTATTTAATTCTTCAATTAATATTGGTGACTCTTTTTTTAAAATGATTTGTTCGGTAATATTTTTTTTATCTTTGATTGCTTTAAGTCCGGTGTGCTCTAGATTTTCTTGTTCATTTATTACGTTAACTAGTTTTACAACCCCTTTGTCGATTTTTCCTTCTCGGTTACAGCGGCCGCTTGCTTGAACGATTGAATCAATACCTGCATAAGACCGAATTACTCGATTGAAGTCCAAATCAATCCCTGCTTCAATTAGTTGTGTACTTACACAGACGAGCGGTTTTTGCGCCATTTCCTTTTTCATTGTTTGAATAATCTCTAGACGATGTTTTGCACACATATTAGTCGAAAGATGATAACAACAACGATCATTTTGTTTTTTTATTAATTCATACAAATTACTGACTGCTTTCTTTGTATTCAAGACTATCAAAATTGTTTCTTTTGGATACTTATTTATTTCTTCTACGATATCTTCTAAACTAGCCAAGGTATTGTCTTCATTAAATTTGTAAATCTCCGTCCTTTCAAAAAATTTTCTTTCTTCTTTCGTCATTTCAATTAAATCGACACATTCTCCTTTTCTACCACCATATTGTATTTTATGTTTAATTTCTTTAGAATCATAAAAAGGTTGAGTGGCGGTACAAAGCACGACATTCACTTTCATCACTTGACTAAGAAAATTTATTGTTAAGTTAAAAAGCGTCGTGACTTCAATGGGTAAAGATTGAACTTCATCTAAAATCAAAACACTATTCATTAAATTTGAAAATCGCCGAATATTACTTGATTTGCTTTTAAAAAAAGTTTGAAAAAGCTGAACCAGGGTGGTTAACACAATAGGACTATCCCATGTGTCTAGCAAATAATCTTTCATTGCTATTTCTTTTGAATCACCCAATTCATTTTCATCTTTTGAATCATCGAATTTATTTTCATCATTGCTAATATTTGAATGATGTTCTAATACACCCTCTGTATTTAAACCAATTATTTTTTTTATTTGAAATGAATTTTGTTCTAAAATCGATAAAAATGGGGCTACGTAAAAAAATTTCTTTTTGTGTTGATCAACCATTTGATGAAAGCCATACCGCATACTCAAATTGGTTTTCCCGGCACCCGTTGGTAAGTCCAAACGATAAACACCACTCGAGTCCATTTTGCCTCTATTTTTAGCTGTTTCGGCAATTGACGTACGTATTTGATTAATGGGACTCGTACTTTTTGCTTGCTGATAAAGACGATATTGTTCTTCAATACCTTTTAAGTACTTTTTAGCTAAAATTTCGGATTGTTGATTACTAATTGGTGTGATGATTTCATCATTGTAAGCATTGATTGTATCTAAAATATCTGCATTTTTTAAAATAGAGAGTAACAAGCGCACGATTAATCCCTCATAAAAATTTTTTTCTGAATCATCCACCGGGGAAAGTGTCTCCCACGTCCTAACATACTGAGAGAACGCTTTCAAAATTAAGCAG
>CAYNOA010000317.1:0-1594 GCA_964398695.1 uncultured Enterococcus sp.
CTTTTAAGTCAAGCACTTGTAAATCACAAGCAAATCCCGGTCGTAAAACACCAATTGGTAAACTTAATGCCTCGCCACCACCTTGTGTTGCTAAAGAAAAAGCTTCAATGACCGAAATACGTGAATCGGCCACCCCTCTTTGTGCCGATGGACGTTTCACATCGACCCCATCTTCTAAAGTCCGCGAAGCCATGACGGCTTGTTTGATATTATCGTATAGGCTTGGTGAAAAGCCACCGGAAATATCCGTGCCTAAGCCCATTTCAACCCCTTGTTCTTTTAATTTCTTCACGGGAAGTACCCCATTTGAAAAATAAACATTGGAAATCGGACAGTGCGCGACGGCGGTGCCGGTTTCGTTATAAATGGCGCCATCGTTTTCATTTAAGAAATTACAATGAGCCATGACCGATTTTTCTTGTAACAAACCAAAGTCTCGTAGTACTTCTGTGTCTCTTTTGCCAAAGCGCTCAAACACGTGGTCGTGTTCCCACTGACTTTCACTACAATGCGATTGTACGTGGACTGCATATTTTTTTACCAACGCTCCTAAACCTGCTAGGGCTTGCTCACTACAACTGGGAACAAAGCGCGGGGTAACGACGGGGTAAACGCCTTGCTTAATGCCTTCACCCATTTTTTTAACCGCTAAAATAAAGGCTTCCGTTTCTTCTATCGCACTTTGGGCTGAAGCGTCTCGATAGTCGGCTGGATTCATCTCAGCTAAATCCATCACAACTTTACCGACTAGACCTCTTTGCCCTTTGGTCGCACAAATTTTCGCCAAAGCCAAACTCGCTTCAAGATGAACCGTCGCAAAATATAAGACCGTCGTTGTGCCTAAGCTAAGTAAATGTTGAACCAAATCTTCATAGACTGTCGTCGCAAATGCTAGATCACTATATTTGGCTTCTAGTGGAAAAGTGCCTTCGTTTAGCCATTTTTCTAAGGGGGCATCAAGTGACACGCCGGCTTGCGGCCATTGCGGTGCATGGACATGCAAATCAATAAAGCCGGGTAAGAAATATTGGTCTTTTGCTAATGCCGTTAAATTTTGACTAGCGCTGGCGATGGCCAGTGTTGGTTCATACGCATCATCAGTGGTCGCTAGGACTTGTTGAATCATGCCTGCTTCATCCACTACCAATAGCGCGTCTTCCATAAATTCTAAGACACCATAACTTGGTGTATGAAAGAATGATCCTTTAAAAAATTGTGTGTTCATGCTTGATCTCTCCTTTATTGCTTTCATTATAATTTCTTTTTTTACTTTTTTTGATAGTAACGAAACGTTTCTAATAAAAATATAATCGAACGTTCGTCTTTGATGCGTTTTCTCTTTGTTTTCCAAAAAAATATCGCAACTAACCATTAAAAAAGGGCGAAAAAAAAGATCTTTGCTCTGAGCAACTGGAGATAGACTTACTTCTGACAAGATGGCGAGGCTTTCTTCACCGCTAAACAAACTTTGTCGGTTTTTAATCCATGCACAGACAAAAGCACAGACCTTTATATGATATCCGCCATCTAAGATTACCACTAATGACATAGTTATTACCAGTCAGTGACATAAAAGTTACCACTCATTGTCATT
>CAYNOA010000318.1:0-1576 GCA_964398695.1 uncultured Enterococcus sp.
TAAAAAAAGGTCATCCCCTGGGTCAGCGCTTTTTTTTTTGAATTTTTTGAAGAATTATCATTTGATTAAAAAAATAATGGGTGACAAGTATCAATTAACAAATAAAAGTCAACAATGACATCGAAATATAACATCGAAGACAGTGAAAACTTAATAAATCAAAAGTTTTTGATACGAATAAAAAACGTGCATACAATCAGGTTATGAATATTTCATTAACTGATGTCAAAAAGTAGAGGGCGATTACCATGATTTTAGAAAATAAATTGAGGTTAACGGACTAAATTAAGTTAGAAAAAGTTGAATAAAAAAATCATCAAACAAAAAGCAAAAGAATTATACGATTCAAAGAAAATAGATAAAATTGTAATTGGAACATTTAGTTGCTCGGAATACTAGAAAAGCACCTGAACGATAGCCAGTGATGTTCCCCTCGCCAATCTCTTTTTCATAAAGAAACGCGTGTTAGCAACACTCATCTCCCCTTCTTTTCTTAAATTTTAAATAAAGCAACATTTTTTAGTTTCTCATACTTTGTTTTTCTTACTTTTATGTTAAACTAACTCTTGGAAAGTCGTTTTTTGACGAGAAGATGAGCGAAAGGAGCGTAATCTATCGATGATTACTATGAAAGATATTATTCGCGAAGGTAACCCCACTTTGCGTGAAACAGCAGCCGCAGTTGTTTTTCCTTTAAGCGAAGAAGATTTACAAATCGGTCAAGAGATGATGACCTTTTTAGAAAATAGCCAAGACCCAGTCAAAGCAGAAGAACTCGATTTGCGTGGGGGGGTCGGTTTAGCTGCACCACAATTAGATGTCTTAAAACGCATCATTGCAGTCTTAGTACCAAGTGACAATCCAGAAAAACCAGCACCTATTCTAAAAGAAGTGATGTACAATCCAAAAATTGTCAGCCACTCCGTACAAGAAGCTTGTTTAGGCGATGGGGAAGGTTGTTTATCGGTTGATCGTGACGTACCCGGTTACGTGATTCGCCCAGCCCGAATTACAGTTAGCTACTTGAACGCTGCCGGTGAAACAAAGAAAGTCCGCTTTAAAAACTATAGCGCGATTGTCGTGCAACATGAAATTGATCATTTGAACGGCGTGATGTTTTATGATCATATTAATAAAGAAAATCCATTTGCTTTAAAACAAGACGTTTTAGTCATTGAATAAAAGAGGTCGTGCCGGAAGTGTTCAGCTTCAAGCAATAAGAAGGAAAGAACGAAAATTGTTTTTCAAATTTTTGTACTTTTCGGCTTATTGCCGCAGAAGCTACTTCAGGAACACCGTTTAATCAGAGCTTGTGCCAGAAGTGTTCAGCTTCAAGGAAGAAGCTACTTCTGACACACCGTTTAATCTGAGGCTGTGACTTACTTTTGTGGTTGTATAATATTTGGTGTTGATGGAGAAATCTCATAGAGATTTCTCCATCAACACTTTTTTAATTTTTTTCAACAAAAAAGGCCTCAAACGGATAAAAGATTGTCGACTAAAACAAACATGAATCAGGCGTGAAGCTTTCGAGCTGAGAGACTACAGGCTGCGTGTCGCTTCGCTTTGACCCAGT
>CAYNOA010000319.1:0-1576 GCA_964398695.1 uncultured Enterococcus sp.
AGATTGATTAAGTTTTTCTCATCCCTTACAAATCTAATCTTAGCACAATTTCTTGTCCCTTGCAACAAAAAAAGCAAGAGAAAAAAAGTGCCTGTTTTCCCCCTTGCTTATTGATTCATTCATATCTTTTTCTCTTTGACGAACCCAGAATATGTAACTGCTCGCGATACTTGGCAACCGTACGACGTGAAAGGGTGATTCCTTTTTCTGCTAAGGCTGCCACAATCTTTTGATCGGATAGGGGCTTTTGTTTATTTTCTTGATTAACAATTTCCTTTAGTGCTTTTTTGACACTATCTGTGGAACTTGCTTCCCCGTCAGCAGCAACTAACTTATGACTAAAAAAAGTTTTTAATTCAAAGACACCAAAATCGGTCGCTAAAAATTTGCCATTGACTGCTCGACTAACCGTTGACTCATGAATCTCTAAATTCTCAGCCACATCTTTAAGAATCAAAGGTTTTAACGGACGCTTTGGATCAACGAAAAATTCTTGTTGATGAGCAACCAGATATTGACCTACTCGCAAAATAGTATCCCCGCGTTGCTCAATCATTTTTTTTAAGTGTATAAATTCCTGCTGTTTTTCATTTAAATACGCCAACACTTTTTCGTCGGCATTTTTTTTCATTTGATCAAAATAATTTTGTTGAAAGTTCACCTGACGAACGCTTTTTTTATTTGATGCTACCACGGGTTTTTGCTTAACGATTTTCACTGTCAAATCAGGTATTATATACAATTCTTTTGGATCGTCAAAAACAGCGCCTGGGGTTGCGGTTAAGTGTTGTAAATAATCAAAGACTTTTTGAACTTCTAGCAAAGAAATTTGATAGTGATTCGCGATGCTTTCCCATTTTCTTTGGACGAGCGCTTCAAAAAATTCTTCCAACATAATATAGGCTAACTCTGGGGCTTGCTCGTCCCTTTCGGTTTGCAACATTAAACATTCTTGCAAATTCCGTGCACCGACGCCGGCTGGATCGAGTTGTTGAATTAAAGTGAGCGCATCCAATAATTGAATTGGGGTGCCGCCGGTTTTTTCAACTGCTTCTTCTAAAGTTAGCATTAAAAAACCATTGCTATCAATATATTCAACTAAAAAAAGCACCAAGGTTCTTAAGTAAGTATCACGATAATTTAAATGAATTTGCTCTAAAAGAAACTCAAATAAGGAATGGCCTCGACTTGGAATTTGTGCTAAATAATCAATGTCTGCTTGCTGCGCTGCTGAAGAAACCCCTCTTTTGGGCATAAAATCGGTATCAATTAACTCTAGCAATGGATTTTCAAGCGTTTGATTTTCAACAAATTGATTTAATTCCTCGCTTGAAAACTGTAAGACTTGAATGGATTGTTGGAGTTGTTGTGTCAAAACGAGCTTTTGTGTTTGCACTTGTTTTTGTCTTTGTGAATATTGCTGTTGAAATTTCATTATAATTCCCCTTGTATTTTTTCATAAAGTTTGCTAATCTAGTAAAAGTGTTAGGCGCTCTTAGTGTAGTGGATATCACACAAGATTCCGGTTCTTGTGACGGGGGTTCGATTCCCTCAGAGCGCGTCTTTGTAACTGTTT
>CAYNOA010000320.1:0-571 GCA_964398695.1 uncultured Enterococcus sp.
ATACTTCAGAAGGTACTTACATTAAACGCGCTGGAAAATAATTTTAAAAAGCTGTGATAAAAAATTGTCGCAGCTTTTTTTATGGGTAAGTGGTGTGGCAGAAGTAGCTTCTTCGGCAATAAGCTGAAAAGCACAAAAATTTGAAAAACAATTTTCGTTCTTTCCCTCTTATTGCTTGAAGCTGGACACTTCTGTCACGACCTCTTTTGAAATGGTGTGGGGGGATTTGATGAAAGTTTATGATTGGCAAAAGGCGAAAACCTTGAGTTTACTTGTTATTTTAAGTTTGGTCATTGGAGTTTTTGTCGGGAGTTTAGAAACACTTTTTGGGAAAGTCTTATTGGAAATCACGGCTTTTCGTGCGGCCCATTTTCTACCACTGGTACTTTTTTTAGTACCGGTTGGGATCTTATTTGTTTATTTCTTTCATCGCTTTGGTCAAACGAGTGTAGCGGGCATGGGACTTGTTTTTCGCGTGGCGCAAGAAGGCCAAGGCGAAATTCCTAAACGTCTAGTGCCTTTTATGATTGTTGGGACTTGGTTGACGCATTTAGTTGGCGGGAGTGCCGGG
>CAYNOA010000320.1:581-1574 GCA_964398695.1 uncultured Enterococcus sp.
AAGGGGTGGCGGTCCAAATTGGTGCAACTGTGGGGCATTGGATGGGCAAATCTTTCCAGGGGATCAATCAACGGTGGTTTATTATCATTGGGATGGCGGCCGGGTTTGCGGGCTTGTTTCAAACACCGATTGCTGCGACTTTTTTTGCTTTGGAAGTTTTATTTGTTGGTAAAATTTATTCAGAAATTTTTTTGCCGACACTCGTTGCGGCTTACAGTGCGAGTTATACGTCACATTTTTTGAAATTAGAAAAATTTACGTTTCTTTTAGCAGAAGAACCGCCTTTTAGTTGGTCTTTATTTTTACAATTAATCCTTTTGGCGGTTTGTTTTACTTTGGCGAGTAATCTTTTTTCACAAGGCTTACGAAAAATGAAAATGGTCATGGCCAGTCGTTTTGTCAATCCGGTTTGGCGCGTGGGGCTCATGGGCCTTGTTTTAACGCTTTTATTGATTGTCTTACATTTTGGTCGTTATGCCGGTCTGGGGTCAAACTTGGTTGTAGCGAGCTTTACTGGGGGCGCCATTTATTCTTATGACTGGCTTTTAAAAATTGTTTTGACCCTGCTCACCTTAAGTATTGGTTTTCAAGGCGGCGAGGTCACGCCTTTATTTGCGATTGGTGCCACGCTAGGAGCCTATTTGGCGACGCTCTTTGGCTTGCCGGTGCCTTTTACGGCGGCGTTAGGGTATATGAGTGTTTTTGGTGGGGCAACCAATACACTGCTAGCCCCGATTTTTATTGGCGGTGAAGTTTTTGGGTGGCAAAATTTCCCCTATTACTTACTTGTTTGCGGCGTCGTTTATAGTTTAAATCGCAATTGGAGTGTTTATAATCAGTTGAAAATTCCGGATGCATAGAAAAAAGCGACGAACTCTTATTGAAACGGTGTGTCCGAAGTAGCTTCTGCGGAAATAAGCCGAAAAGCACAAAAATTTGGGCTGTATAATATTTGGTGTTGATGGAGAAATCTCATAGAGATTTCTCCATCAA
>CAYNOA010000321.1:0-1573 GCA_964398695.1 uncultured Enterococcus sp.
ATGGCAAAGACGTGACGTATTATGTCTATAATATTTGTGATCATGAAGCGTGTTACCAAGAAGTTGGCTCACAAGCGGTTTCTTATACAACCGGTGTCCCAGCGATGATTGGAGCCATGATGGTGGTCAATGGCTTATGGAATAAACCAGGTGTTTATAATGTCGAAGAAATGGATCCTGATCCATTTATGGCCGCATTGAACCAATGGGGCTTGCCTTGGATAGAAGATTTTAATCCTGTCTTGGTGGCGGAATAATGACCCCAGAAATTTTGTGGGACCTTGAAAAAGTGCCAACGCCGGCTTTTGTCATTGAAGAAAACTTGTTGCGAAAAAACCTTGAACAATTAATCAAAGTGAAAGAAGCAACGGGGTGTAAAATTTTATTAGCACAAAAAGCTTTTTCGATGTTTCATTTTTATCCATTGATTGCGCAATATTTAGACGGTACCACTGCGAGTGGGATTTATGAAGCACGCCTAGGTTATGAGTATTTTGGCAAAGAGACCCATGTTTTTTCGCCGGCTTATCGTCCAGAAGAGTTAACGGAACTGTTACCTCTTTGTGATCATTTGATTTTTAATTCTTTTAGTCAGTGGCAACGCTATAAAGAAGAAGCACTGGCTAGTGGTCAATCCTTTGGGTTACGGATTAACCCTGAATGTTCCACTCAAGCAGGTCAGGCCTTATATGACCCTTGTTCTCCAGGGTCACGTCTAGGCATTGTTCTAAGTGACTTTATAGGTCAAGATTTAACGGGCATTGATGGTTTGCATTTTCATACTCTATGTGAACAAAATGCGGATGATTTAGCCATTACCTTAAAAGCAGTCGAAGAAAAATTTGGTTCCTATTTACACCAAATGAAGTGGTTGAATTTTGGTGGCGGCCATCACATTACGCGTTCGGATTATGATTTGGCCAAATTGATTGATTGTATTCAATATATGAAACGCACCTATGACTTAGAAGTCTATCTTGAGCCAGGTGAGGCCGTGGCGTTGAATGCGGGTTATTTAGTGGCGCAAGTCTTAGATATTACGCAAAATCATGGTGTGACCAATGCGATTTTAGATACGTCCGCGACTTGTCATATGCCCGATGTTTTAGAAATGCCTTATCGACCGGAAGTCATTGCTAGTGGACGGCCACAAGAAAAAGCTTTCACTTACCGATTCGGTGGACCAACGTGTTTAGCTGGCGATGTTATTGGTGATTATTCTTTTGATGCACCCTTACAAATTGGGGATAAAGTCATTTTTTGTGATATGGCGATTTACTCTTTTGTTAAAACGAATACCTTCAATGGCATGCCCTTGGCAAAACTAATGGCCGTGGAAAGTAATCATCAATTAAAATTAGTCAAATCGTTTTGTTATGAAGACTTTAAAAGGCGTTTGTCATAAAAAAATGAAGTAACAAAAATGATTTTACTGAAATCATTTTGTTGCTTCATTTTTAAATTATATATATCGTTAAATAAACATCTTGATAAACTTCTATATAAATCGAAAAATAACACTAGTGTTGCATTAAAATTTTTATCTATTCCATGAAACAAAAAAGTCCTTTAT
>CAYNOA010000322.1:0-1555 GCA_964398695.1 uncultured Enterococcus sp.
GAACCGAACCTTGCCAACGCATGACCTCGGGCATCGTTGGGCCGGAAGTATGACGTTGCCACGAGAACTACGCGTTCGTAACAATCACTTAGTCCAACGTCCAGTATCTGAAATTTACAGCCAACTGGAATATTTACACGGGACTGAAAACATTGAAGTTGATAGTCGTCCGGTCGTGTTTCACCATCTAATTAAAGAAAATACTTACTTGCAAATTGTCGCTGATTTATCGGAGGCACAGTGCTTTTCAATTGAACTAGCTAAGAAGGGGATGCGTTCCTTAAAATTAAACTACGATACCTTAAAAGGGCTCTTTACTTTTAGTCGTAAAGACATCGGCTATGACCTTCAAGGAGCCGAAAAAGAACAAGTACACACGCGCTATTTCCCTGTTGAATTGGTCAATCAGCAATTGGTTTTAGAAGTGTTTCGCGACACAAATTCAATTGAAATCTTTGTGAACGGGCAAGAAGTTGTGAGTGCGACTTTTTACGAACAAGAATCAGGCAATGATTTAGTCTTTTTATCAGAAGGAAAAACGGTAATTGGCTCTTTTGAAATCGCCCGAATTAAAAGTAGCACAAACTAAACTGCTAGTATTTTCATATCCGCTCAATTATACTAAGTAAAAGAGAGTAATTGTGAGGAGTCAGTGAAATGAAAGCAACAATGAAAGATGTCGCCAGACTTGCCGGAGTTGGTGTGGGCACGGTATCCCGTGTATTAAATGGTGGGTCGACCAAAGAAGCCACTCGAAAAAAAGTGGAAGCAGCAATGAAAGAGTTGAATTATCAACCTAATTTTTATGCTCGAGGTTTAAAAATGAATCAAACTTTTTCGGTGGCCTTGATTATCCCAAGTGTCTGGAATCCGTTCTTTTCAGAATTTGCTTTCCATGTTGAAACCGCCTTGGAGAAAAAAAATTACAAAATGTATTTATGTAATTCTGATGGAAAAGTAGCGAAAGAAAAGGAATACTTACAAATGGTGATGCAAAATAAAGTCGATGGGATTATCGGCATTACGTATTCTGATATCGATGAGTACATTTCGAGTAATTTGCCATTTGTTAGTATTGATCGGTATTTTACGGAAGACGTTATATACGTAACAGCCGACAACATTAGTGGTGGTCGACTTGCAGCCCAAAAATTACAGGAACTTGGATGTAAAAAAGTGGCCTTTATTGGTGGTTATCAAGAAACGCCCAATGAAACAAAAAATCGACGAAAATATTTTGAAATTGAATGCAATCAACTAGGGCAAGAAGTTGTGGTTTTGGATATGCTTGAACCGCTATATGATTTGGAAAAGAAAATCACGACCTTTATCACAGAGAATTCAGGTATTGATGGAATCTTTACAATCAACGATCCGATGGCGATAACTGTTTGTAATGTTCTCGAACAGATGGGTTTGAAAGTACCAGAAGAGGTTCAAGTGATTGGCTTTGATGGACAGCGAATGAATAGTCATTCACCTTATCTGGTGTCAACCATTGTTCAACCCATTCAAGAGATGGCGGAAACCGCAGTTGAGTTGCTTTTAGATGAAA
>CAYNOA010000323.1:0-1539 GCA_964398695.1 uncultured Enterococcus sp.
ATACTCGACCACCAGGCAGCAGTAGTTCATCAATGCTTTGATATCCGCCCAAAGCAGTTTGAACAATTTGTTGTGACAATACATTTGAGCATAAGCGCATGGAAGATAACATATTTAAGCCTTCAATATACCCTTTAATATTGGCTTTATTCCCACTAATCGCCATCCAACCCACACGAAAACCAGCCACGCGATGCGATTTTGAAAGTCCGCTAAACGTAATGACCGGGCGATCCGGAGCAAGCGTGGCAATATGGTAATGTTGGTGACCATCCATTACTAAACGATCGTAAATTTCATCGGAAAAAATAATTAAATCAAATTCACGAGCAATTTTGACAATTTCTTCTAAAATTTCCTTTGGATAAACCGCTCCAGTTGGATTATTGGGGTTAATTAACACAATCGCCTTTGTTTTTGAGGTGATCTTTGAACGAATATCTGCAATATCTGGATTCCACTCACTGGCTTCATCGCAAATATAATGAACCGCTTTCCCGCCAGCTAACGAAATTGAAGCCGTCCACAATGGGTAGTCGGGCATCGGAACTAAAATTTCATCTCCATTGTTACACAAGCCTTGCATGGACATCGTGATTAATTCACTCACACCATTTCCTGTATAAATATCGTTAATCGACAAATTCGGAAAGTTTTTCAATTGATAATATTGTTCAATCGCCTTTCTGGCTGAAAAAATCCCTTTTGAGTCAGAGTACCCTTCTGAATCGCGAACGTTTAAAATTAAATCACGCACAATCTCATTTGGTGCTTCAAACCCAAAAGTCGCTGGATTCCCTGTATTTAATTTTAAAATACTAATTCCCTCATCTTGCATTTTTTCTGCTTCTTCTAAAACGGGGCCTCTTACATCATAACTAACCCCTTCAAGCTTGCTTGATTTTTCAAACTTTTTCATAGGCCTTCCTCTTTCTCATATTGTTAAGGTTATCAATTGTTTAAAATTATTTCACTACAAATGATTTTTAATTATACCAAAAAAAGTGAATCGATACGTGTTAAAAATCGAATTTCTCTCATAATTTATCTGAAACTTCAAACAAATCAATTTTTATCGATAATTTCTTGTAACTTTATTTTTTAATCTTGACTTTTAACAGGTTTATCGGTAAAATTCATTTGTTGTGTTATTTAAGCAGACGTGGTGGAACGGCAGACACGCACGCTTGAGGGGCGTGTGAGCTTAGCTCGTGTGGGTTCAAATCCCATCGTCTGCATCAAAAACAAAGAAGGTGGCAAAAGGGTGAGTACTCACCCTTTTGCCACCTTCTTTGTTTGTTACGAATAAATGAACAACGATTGAACACCACTAAAATCGTTCAACCGCTGCCCAAAAGTTTGCGTCTTTTACTGTTATAAAACAGGTGCTCTTAACTATTTAAAATATGTTTTTTCTGTTACTTCATTTTGTTGCGTTTCTATCAAAGAATCCAACGAATGATCTAGCACTAAGCGTTTTTTTTCAGTTGAAACTTCATTGCCGTGAAACTTTTTCACGCTAGGATCTTGCGCTTTTTT
>CAYNOA010000324.1:0-1531 GCA_964398695.1 uncultured Enterococcus sp.
TTATTAGTAAATAAAAAATAGTAGTAGTAGTAGGGCTGTTAGTTCTGTGGATAAGTATAGTGAAAGTCAACGAAATAAAGTTTTCCACCTGTGAATAACTTGTGGAAAACTTTATTTAATTTCTCAGACTTTTCCACACTAGTTAAAAATGATTTCTTTAATTTCGGCAATTTCATTTTGAATAATCGTATCTTGTTGGAGCAATTGTTGGATTTTTTCGTGCGCATGAATGACCGTTGTATGATCTTTTCCCCCAAATTCTGCGCCAATTTTTGGCAAGGAGTTATCGGTTAACTCACGTGAAAGATACATTGCGATTTGGCGAGGGACGACAATATTTTTAACGCGTTTTTTTCCTTTTAAATCTTTTACTTGAAGATGGTAGTATTTTGCAACTTCTTCTTGAATTTGCAAAATCGAAACTTGGCTAAGATGATGGCTAGCCTTTAAGGCTTTTAGCGCTTCTGCAGCTAAACTGGTGGTGATATCGGCACTTTGAATGGCAGCAAAAGCTTGTACGCGGACCAAGGCGCCTTCTAATTCACGAATATTGGAATCAATTTGCCCCGCAATATAACTTAACGTATCGTCTGGAATCTCAAGGTTTTCAGCTTCGGCTTTCTTCCGTAAAATTGCTGTTCGTGTTTCTAAATCAGGTGGCGTAATGTCAACAGAAAGTCCCCAAGCAAAACGTGAAACAAGGCGTTGTGGCAAAGTTGGGATTTCATTAGGCAAACGATCACTTGTTAAGACGATTTGTTTGTTGTTGCGATAAAGCTCTTCAAAAGTATTAAAGAATTCTTCCTGGGTCCCTTCTTTGTTCACTAAAAATTGAATATCATCAACTAATAACAAATCAACCGTTCGATATTCATTACGAAATTCTTCCATTTTATTTTTTTGAATGGAGGTAATAAATTCATTGGTGAAATTTTCACTACTGACATATTTGATTTTAGCATTGGGGCGTTTTAGTAACATTTGGTGACCAATCGCATGCATTAAGTGGGTTTTCCCCAGTCCGACTCCCCCATAAAAAAAGAGCGGATTATAAATCGAACCTGGATCTTCTGCCACAACTAAGGCCGCTGCATGGGCCATTTGGTTGCCTTTTCCGATGACAAACGTCTCAAAAGTATACTTAGAATTTAAAACGGAATTTTGGTTGCGCGTTTTTTCTGTTTCTTCCGTTTTTCCTTCTGCCATGCTGGTTTGTAGAGTTGGGACTTCATCGGGCGTGACAAAAATCGGTAATACTTCCGCACCTGACATCATATAAAAGGTTTCTAAAATCTTGCTGGCTAAATGTTTCTCCCAATAATCTTTTTGGACAACCGTTGGGACTTCAATGATTAATTGGTTATTTTGAAAAGAAATGAGTTTAGCGGGTTCAATCCAAGTGGTGTAACTCACTGGGTTCATCTCTTTGCGATAACTGTCTTGTAATTCTCTCCAAATGGTTTCAAGAGATGGCATAATAATCCTCCTGTAAAAGTAGATAAAGATAGATACTACTAAAATAGCATGAATC
>CAYNOA010000325.1:0-386 GCA_964398695.1 uncultured Enterococcus sp.
CGACTTGATTAACCAACCAAGATTTTTCTTGGTAATAGACATCAATATCCCAAGCATCATAATCCATCGGGACGTCTTCATAGGCAATCAATTGGTTTAAGACTTGGCCGCTTGGAATGATTTCTCGCTGCGCTTGTTTATCAAATAACGAAATGATTTCGTATTGGTCATTTAAAACGACACAAAAATCAGGCGTTTCAAAAGCTTTGTCGACTTGTTTTTTCAGACTTACTGGCATTGCTTTTTCAGTCACTTGAACAGTAACGGTGTCTAAAGCACCCACTTCTGGTAAAGCCACTAATAATTTTTGATCATGGGTCACTTGGCTCGTTAAGACTTGCCCTGCTAGCGTTGTGACTGCCCCAATCAGTGGGATTTTCGCTACA
>CAYNOA010000325.1:396-1508 GCA_964398695.1 uncultured Enterococcus sp.
TAGAGCGTATAATAGCCAGTTGCTGGTTCCAATGGTAGTTGCAACAATAGCGTTTGACACTCGGCTAAAATCGCTTCGTATTCAAGCGTTGTTTGTTCATAGACCTCTTCAATCGAACTACCCGGTAAAATATCGTGAAATTGATTCAGTAATAAGACTTTCCACATGCGTTCAAGAGCGGCTTGCGGGTATTGCTCAAAAGCATACTGCGTATAAAGTTTTTCAAGGGTTTGTAATAAAAATTCGATTTGTCGGTTGTATTTTTTGTTTTTACCAATCGAAGTTAGCGTCCCGCGGTGGTATTCAAAATAAAGTTCCCCAAACCAAGTCGGCAATTGTTCTTTTTTCTCACTTAAACGCTCAAAGAAACTTAAAGCATGATCACCGGTAATCGTTGGCATATCTGGTAAAGTTTGCATTAAACGTTTTTGGTATTCCAACATTTCACGTGTTGGGCCGCCACCACCATCGCCATAACCATAAGCTAGTAAAATTTCGTCATTGACTTGTTTTTGTTGATAGCGTTCAAAACTCCCTTTAATCGTATAAGGATCAAGCAAGCCGTTATAGGTACTGTAATACGGCGTTGGATTATAGTGTTCACTTACCGTAGTAATAAAGTGCGTTAATACTTTCGAGCCATCAATTCCTTGCCAATAAAACGAATCATACGGAATTTGATTAAATTGATTCCAAGAAAGTTTGGTCGTCATAAAATAAGGCGTTTTTGATTTCTTTAAAATTTGAGGCAAGGCCGCTGAATAACCAAACACGTCCGGTAACCATAAAATTTGGCTCTCAATCCCAAATTCTTCTTTAAAGAAACGTTTCCCGTATAAAATTTGCCGCACGAGCGATTCACCTGAAGTTAAATTACAATCGGCTTCCACCCACATCGCGCCCTCTGCTTGCCAGCGACCACTTTGAATTCTTTTTTTAATTTCAGCATAAATCGCTGGATACGTCTCTTTCATAAATTGATACATTTGTGGCTGACTATGTAAAAAAGTGTAGTCCGGGTATTCATCCATCAACTTAAAAACCGTTTGAAAACTGCGCTCACCTTTATCAATTCCTTGTTGAACCGTCCATAACCAAGCCAAATCAATATG